>NZ_JAFNOP010000003.1:0-262971 GCF_026536195.1 Gilliamella sp. B2969 | reverse complement strand
AATAAGCATATATAATTAGTCCATAATCAAAATTTAAACGCATAAAAAAGCCCGCTAGCAATAGACGGGCTTTTTTGTTATGTGATTAAAATTGATATTACCTATATAATTGCTTTAACATGAAGTTGTTTAATTTAAAATATTTTCATTATGTATTCGGGCTGTCTTTAATTTTTTAATAAAAGAAAATATGCTTGTTAATCATTTATTAGTTTAATGGCATGCCTTGTTTAATTATTCGTTATCTTTAATGACTACTTTCTGTTTTATTGCACCACCTTTTTAATACGAAAAATTGAATAAAAAACAATAAAAATATAATGTTAATATATTTGTTATTGGTTAGTATTTAAAATCGTCATTTTATTACACTTTAATATTGTAATAATGATCCTATCCTTTGAATTGTTTTAAACGATATTGTTTGATTTATAATTATTCATTTTATTTAATAAATCTTACAATAAAATCATAAAGTAACATTTAACCAATTCCATCAAAATTAAAAATGTTCATACCTTTCTATTAGTGCAAATTATTGTTCTTATTATCTCAATCAGATCGCGTAGATTGATTATAAAAAATCATTACTAGGTTATGGTTAGGATAAATAAGATTTTTCTGCTTAATATTAATTATCGATAAATAAGTTATTTTTTAGCATCAAACAATTGAGTATTAATTAAACCAATTTAACATTGGTGTTTTAGTTTATGTTTAAAAAAAATCACATTATACCTATTCGAACATCATTCATTTTAATTATCTAATTCAAAAACACTTATAAGGTTAAACATATGCCAATTAAAGATCCCGATAATATCCATTGGATAGTTGTTGTATATTTATTTTTTGTTACGTTACTTGGCTCATTAGCCAGTTATTGCTATCACTTACTTAATGGTCATAAGTTCTTTTTGTGGACGTTAATTGCTCAAATATTTATATCGATTTTTGCGGGTGCTTTGGTCATCCTTATTGCTAGTTATTTCAATTGGGCTTTTGAAATGGCTGGAGGAGTTGCAGGTTTGGCAGGCTGGTCAGGCGCTAATTTAATTAAAATATTAGAAGAAAAGTTACTTAAAAAAATGAAAGATAATGATTAATAAGTTATTTTTATAGATTATTGAAATAAATTAATCACATAATCAATGTAATAAATTATTCTAAAAATTATTGATTATTTTTTTACTATTTATTGATAGTTAATAATGTTTTTTTTTATTTCTTCTGATTCCCATCAATTATCTAAAAAATTTCAATGCAATATACAGATTTATAACACTAAACAATATTAGGACAATGTAATGATTATTAGTGAAAAAGGGTTAGAACTTATCAAAAGTTTTGAAAGTTTAGCGGTCAAAGCCTATAAATGTCCAGCTGGAATCTGGACCATTGGTTATGGTCACACTAAAAATGTGAAAGAGAATGACAGAATAAGTCAGGCACAAGCTGAATGTTTTTTAATGCAAGACTTATATCCAGTTGAGCAGTCGATTAATAAATTGGTGAAAGTTAAGTTAAATCAAAACCAATATGATGCGTTATGCTCATTTGTATTTAATGTCGGTGTATCAGCATTTAACCAATCGACTTTATTAGCAAAATTAAATATTGGTGACTACCTTGGTGCATCGAAAGAGTTTTGTCGTTGGAACAAAATAACTGTCAATGGTGTTAAACAATCATGCATTGGCTTAGCTAATCGTAGACAAGCTGAAGAAGATTTATTTAATCATTCCTAACTAATCTTTTAGGGAAATAAAAATGGCAAAAATTGCAGGTGTTTTTATGTTTCTATGTTTGATATTAATTTGTTTGTATATAAAACAAATCCAGGTATCTAAACAAAGGTTAGAACAAGTTCAAGAACTGACTAATAAGCTTTCTCAGCTTGAACAGAAAACGATAAAAGATAATCAAATTATTGCTAATAACGAAATTACAAAACGAAACCTTGAAAATCAATCCTTAGAATTGCAGGAAAAAATTGATGACTTACTTAAAAATAACCAATGTGCTAATGAGTATGTTCCTAGTGATATTACTAACAGCTTGTACGAAAGAGCAAAAAGTTTACATCAATCGACCAATATCCGAAAGCTTATTAACTGATTGCTTACCTGCTTTACCACCTAAACCATTAACCTTTGCGAGTAGTCTTAAATATAACGAACATTTGCTCAATGTTATTGAAAAGTGTAATCAAGATAAAAGGGCAATCCGAGCTTTAAACCAATAAGGTGGTTGATAAAAATTAGAATGATATATCAATAGGTTATTAATCTAATTTCTGTTTTCTATAGCGGCGTAAGGTATCAAATAAAAATACCCAGTTTTTAATACATATTTTAACACCCTTTCATAGCGTGGTTTTAACGGGTTAATTGACTTAAATTTATACTAAATTAACTCGTTATATTAATGCTATCCCCCATTTTGGTTGGCAGTCAATGCAATAACCCATTCTTTTAATCAAAAAAAATGAATAGTAAGTTGTTTAATAACAACTTCGCTATCTACCTATCGATATGACTGGCTATTATTTTACTAAATAGTGAGTCATTTTCGATTATTACCTTGTGTAATAACATTAGTAAAACCTTGCGAAATAAACTTTTATTCAAAGTTGAACGCAAATTTCTTTTTAATTTAAATAACAAATAATGGAGAATTTTATGTCAAATTTACAAGATCTAATTCAGAACAGTAACTTAATTTCAATGGCTGACATTGAAAAAATGATTAGTTTAGAAGCAGTTACCATTTATAAGAAATACATTGAAAAAACCGGCGATTTTAGTAATCAGCGAGAAGCTCGTCCAAACAATTTCGCTTTAGCACTGTTTATTAATAAGTTAGTTCAAGAAGGATTGCATAATAAATGTACTGGTTTGTTTTATTTAGCATCCCCTAACAATAACTTTGAGCATATTAAGTATAGTATAATCGGTGACAATGTTATAGATCGATATAGCGATTACCCAACAGTTCGATATGATGGAACAAAAATCGAAAGTCGTGCAGACCTTTATGATCATCAAATCATTGATGGTTCATTAGGCAAGGATTTATGTTTGGTATTTATGATGTCTAAACCTTCTACTTATGGATTTGATTGGGGCGGAGAAGACGAAGTAAACCACGTACATGCATTTTCTTCTGCTGGTAATGCAGATTTCTTCGACCAAGCTATCTTTAAATGGAATAATGGTAAAAATGCTGCTGTATCAAAATCTGAAGATCCACAAGATCCTGTCGGTGTTTATGTTATTCATGTTGATGGAACTTCATTAGATTACCGTCATCGTGCTGTTAATTTAACAAAATATGTTCCGCGTTCATGTGCTAAATTCTGCCCATCTTTATTAAATTATAACACTATTAAAAATCCAGGTAACGGTACAATGAAGATGTATGCTACATTTAGTAGTGGAATTGAAGGAAAAGGTTTAACTCCATCTGAAATTACTAAGATTCAACAAATTTTTACTGAATTCGAAGCATATCTATAATCATTAATTCATTTTTAAATTAAAAACCCACAATTATTGTGGGTTTTTTCTTGCTAATAAATGGCTAGAAAAAGATTTTAACTTTATGATTATAATTTAAATTATCAAATAACTTTTCGTTTATGGCTTAATGCTAACTAATAAAGTGAAAAAGTGCATGTTTTAAAACGTGGTATAGAAGCTTTTAAGTGCAGCTACAAATAGGGTATAACCACCTATCTACCATAAATTTAAATGATTAATTCTAGTAATGATTGTTAAATATTTTAGGCAGTAATTACGATGTTTTTAAAAGTACAATTCAACCCTCAAGTGTAAAAATTTAAAAAAAGTATGCTTACATCACTATTTAATAGCTAAACATTAAATGAATTAAAGTATTACTTGTTTCAAACTAGGTATGCTTTATCGATAAGTTATCCTCAATAAAAATCGAAGTTTATAATCATTTTTTCGCGTTTTAGCAAATTAAATTAGGCTAATCAAAAAATCCAAGCTTTTTTTCAATTAGACGTAATTATATTGTCTTAAAAATAATTTATATATCAAAAACTATAAAACTCATATTTTCAAAAAGATAGAACAATACAAATTTGTATGGTGGAGGATGATATCTTCTTATTTATGAAAAGTAATATCAGATCTAATTTAATTATTTAGCTATATTTTTTATATGAATAACAAAGGTAAAAATAATATGACAAATTCAAATGAAACATTAAATGATATACCGTATCAAACAAACACGCTTCCACAAAATTTTTATGATGTAAAAGAGGATGGCTATTATATTTGTAATAGAAATGGTGAATATGTTTTAAAAATCGATAAAGACGGTAACTTTCACTTTATCAATAAAGAACCTTCAGCATTTACTAATACCCCGAATAATGGTTTTTCGATTATTGATAGGTTAGGTAATGTTGTTTTTAGAATTGATGAAAACGGATTTTCAGAATTTAAAATCAATCGCAAATTTGCTCTCGAATTGAGAAAGTTTTTAAATCAATTATAACAACATAGATCATCAACATCGATGTCTAAAAAATAACTTAAAAATGTTAAAAGCAAATCATATGGTTGTATCTGCTATTCATTTTAGGTTTTCTAAAACTAGAATCAAATAAAAGTAAAACAGGTTTATTTCGTTACTTGTTTGTTATAACAAACCTTGTTTAATTTGATAACTGTATTTTGCTTTTTATATATAACTAAGGACAAATAGCAATTATGGTAAATTTAAACGATTTATTGGATCCTGAAAAGTCAATACCAGAAAATTTTTCATTCAATAATACTCAAGAAAATGGTTTTACTATTGCTGATGAGCAAGGCAATATCTCTTTCAAAATTGATGAAGAGGGTAATACAAAATTTAATATTGATAATCAATTTGCTGCTAAATTAAAAACATTAATCTATCCACCTGATTCAGGACTTGCTGATATTAATCATATTATTACTTATGGTCAATCACTAGCAGAAGGTTCAAATTCACTACCAATTCAGACACCAACTAGTTTTTCATCGTCAGCAAAAATGTTTAATCATGGTATCAAAACACGATACGCTTCGCAAAATAAATACCAGTTCTTAGACAATCATCGTGAGTGGCAGAATGGGGAGAATGGTGAAACACCTGCTGCAGGCACTGCAGATATGTTTCTTCGTGAGTTTGATAAAAAATCATTAAAAAATAAATGGATACTTTCTTCTTGCTGTGCAAGAGGTGGCATGTCTATATCAGCGTTATCTAAAGGTACTGAGTACTATAATTATATCCTTGAAGATGTTAGAAATGGTATGCGTTTAGCAGTTGAACAACGAAAATCATATAGGGTGATGGCAATTACTTGGACTCAAGGTGAGTACAATTATGGTACAGGTATTAATAAATATAAAAAAGCCTTGAAACAATTACGCACTGATCTTATCCAAGATATAGAGGCGATTACAGGTGATGATTATTCAGATTTACCATTTATTATGTATCAAGTGTCTTCCTCTTATTCTACTAAAAATTCAGAAGGTTATCCAGATGTTGCATTAGCAAAATTAGAATTAGCGCTTGAAAAAGGTAGTGGATTCTATCTGGCTACACCTATATATCAGTTGAGATATCATGATGAATGGCATTTATTAGGGCCAAGCTCTAAGTTATTAGGTGCCTATTACGGTTATGTTTTGAGTAAAGTTATATCGGGTGAAGATTGGCAACCATTACATCCAATTTCTCACACTATTAACGGTAAATTTTTAAACCTGAAATTTAATAAATCTGGTTTAACATTTGATAAACCTGAATATTTCAAAGAGAAAAATTTAACTATCCCAAATAGAGGGTTTTCAATAAAAAATTCATTGAAGCAAGAAATTATAACTAAAGTTGAACGACTTAGTGATGATAATAATTGTGATACGCTTCGTATAGAGTGCAAAGAGAGCCCAAAAAATCTAATAATTACTTATGGTTTTTTCGATATAGCGAATCGGAATGCTGGTGAGTTGCATGATAATAATAACATTGTCTATCGTATAGGTGATAAAGATTACCATTTATATAACTGGTGCGTTATTTTTAGTTACCATTTAAGCGAGCAACAAAATTAATTTATTTTGATTAAATCCTAAAACTAAAATATCGATTTTAATCAAATTTTTTAAACAACAAAAATAAGTGGAGAGTTTTTATGTCAGGTTTAGCAATTAAAGTTTCAAATGTCGATTGGAATAAAAATAATTTAGGTTCTGTTAATTACGGTAGTGATAATGGTAATAATATTAATAGAATTACTACAGTGAGTGAAAAGGCTTATGCAATTTATGAAGATTATATTACCAAGTCAGAAAGACCAGATAGTCAGTGTTTATTATTACTTATTAATGACTTAGTAAAGGAAGGATTAGATCAAAAATGTAAGGGATTATTTTATCTTGCATCAAAACATCAAAATACTAATCATATTAAGTATAGCATTATAGGTAGTAATCGATTAGATTTGACTTATGATCAACCTCAAATACTTATTAATGGTATACGCTCTAATGTGAAAAGTGTAGTTATCTTTGATCATAATAAGTATAACTTAGGTACGGTTGATTCTAATCTTTGTCTTGTTTTTGTGATGTCTGAAGCTTCAAGTAGTGGTATTGACTGGGGAGGAGAGGAGGCAATAAGCCATCCACATGCTTTTATTTCTTCTGGTCTTGGAAAGTACATGGAAGGTAGCCTTCTTAGGTGGGACAATGATTCTATTTCACGAGATGAAGATAAACAAGAAAATGATGGTGTTTATGTTATTCATGTTAATAAGAAATCATTAGTATATAAACATAAAAATGTGACCATTAATAAACAACTATCAGCACAATCAATGGCTAAATTTTGTCCACGTTTAATGGCTTACAGTACAATTGATGATTCTCCTTCAGAGGGTGTTATGAAGTTATATGCTACATTTAGCCGAGAAGATTTAACTGCATCTGATATCAATAAAATCCATGAAATCTTCACAAAATATGAACATTTACTTTAAACTATAAGTATGTATTTACATTCAAAGTCCATACCTTGGTATGGGCTTTTCTTCTCTATAAGTTCACCATCTATTGTCATTATTAAAGGGATAATTTTATATCGTTATCCAAGCTCTTGCACTTCACAATTTTCTACTCCTCTCAACTAGGTTAACATTCTAATTGTTATTAATAATCATGATGTTATTCTTTTCATAATCTCTTCACACAAATTTAGTGTTTAGCTTTTTGCTATATTACTAAGATTTCACTTGTTTTACTCATATTAGATAAAAAGTTTTCAGTGCCCCTTAATCTCTTTTATATTAAAATCTATATTTAATTGGTATCTTATTAATTTTTTAATCCTATCAAAACAATTAACTCACAATCATTGACATATTTTTAGATAAGAGCAAAAAGTACTTACTAATGATTCGTTATATTTCAATTTAAACAGATTGTTATTGATTGCTTTAATACTGTTAGTTGATATTTAGCTTAAATTTGATGAGTATGATATAGCTATCCCAATGTTGGGACAGCCTAACTTATTTTTTATATTAAATTGAATCTATTGAAAATATTAATATTGTTTAAGAAGTTAGCGATCATCGTACAATCGTTCAAATTCTTTAGTCGTTATCGATTCGCCGTAATGAGGAACTGTGTATTTCAACATGTGTTCTTGCTGAATTTTATCGAATGTACCTGTAGCATCACTAATGATGACTGGAAAATAGCCTTTGTCTTGAGCTTCACGAAAAGTCGATTCTACACAAACATTGGTCGCGTATCCTACTAAATAAAGTGTTTCAATACTATTGTTTCTAAGGTAAATGTCTAAATTAGAACCAGCAAAGCCACTTGATCCGGTTCTACCCATTACAATAAATTCTTCATTTTTTGGTGTTAATGTTTCATAAAATTGCGAATTAAAACTATCGATAGGAAATGTACCAAAGTGACTAATTGCATGCCTTAGGCCTGTTTTTCCATTAGCTAACTCTGGATAACCTTTTTGAAATCTCAAACCACAATGGATAATTGGCATGTGAATTTGCCTTGCATAAAATAAGCTTGATTCAATATTTTTGATTGATTTTTCAAATAGATCTTTATCTTTAAAGCTTTGGTATAAATGCCCAGCAGGATGAATCCATTCGTTTTGGCATTCGATAAGAATTAATGCAGACTTTTTAATATCTTCTGTTTTTGATTTTAACGTAAGTGATTTTGTTGTCATAAAATATCCTTATAAAATATTTGGTTATGGTTAATTTAAACACCTCATCATTATTGATATTTGGTGTTTATTTTTATATAGGTATGCTATTTTACTGATATAAATATATTTTGCAATTTATTTACAATAATTGTAGTTAAATTACAATATTGGTGATTTGGTATGATATTTGATTATCAATTTTTAAAAATATTAATTATTGGTGTTGGGAAGGTATCTCAGATAACAGCAATACCAACACGATAAATTCCTTATAGGGAAGGCAAAGGTGTTGTAAAAAGTCTTACTAAAGGAGAAGCGCAAAAATAGATAGGATAACTATTTCAACATTAAAAAAAGCTTTTCATTAAATAGGTTACAGATGAAGGATCCATTTTAAAAACAACCAAACTAAAAGAAGTCAAAAGTACCGAAATGGTGAAATCCACATTAAAAAAGTTAAAAAAACAGAGCGTATTAATTAAAGTATCTACACTTTTTGATATAACAAAATCAGGTAGTAATATTGACTAAAATATACGGTGGTTTTCAACTTTATAACTCTGTTTTTTAGGTGCTTTACAATAAAAAGTGCTCTCATCCAGTTGAAAAAATCAAAAAAATACTATCATCAACCCACCAAGCAAAATGATTATGCTAGATATTTTTTACTATAATAGAATCATACCGCTGCATTATTGTTTACTGTAAAATTAAAAATTAAAAATTAAAAATTAAAAATTAAAAATTAAAAATTAAAACGTAAACGATACTTATTTTTGCTTAGTTCTCTCGTTTTCATTACGGTTACTTTACTAATATCGTTTACCAAAGCCACTTGATTTAGCACCCTTGATTATCATACCTTTTTTAAGATAATTGATTGTATGTTTTGAATTTTTCGTAGCATGCTAGTTGTTATATTTTTCACTGTATTGCTATCGTCATTTGCAGCACTATGCCAATCGGCATAATGTCGCCAGTTTTGTAATAGTGTTAAATTAGTGGAACAAATTCCTTTAACCAAACCAATCGCCAAATCATATGCCATAACATGCTTTGGCGCCAATTTATTTATTTTGATTGCTAAACGATTTTATAAATTTAATGTGAAAATAACTAACTTAAAATTTATTATTTAATTGGTCAATTTTTGTTAACAGTGACACCATTACGGGTGTATTTCAAACAAGCTTTACCATCGGGCATAAAATAAGTTCCATATTTGACAAGTCCACCTTCTTTTAAATGGCAGGTTAGTTCATAAGCAAGGACCATGGTATCATGGTTTTTATCGTCGATATGGATATCAATAGAAGATAACCTAGGTTCATACTTTAATAGTGTTTGTTCTATTGCTCTCATCAAAATATAAGCTGATGAGGGTAGGGCTTGAAAGATGGTTGACATATCAGGTAAGCCATAATCGGGCATATGTTTTACTGCACCAGCCCGACTATTTAAGATACGTTCAATATTATCCATGACACTAATAATGGTTTGCTCATTTTCCGCCACATCGTCAATGGGGATGCCTGATTGAAAATAGCCATAAAGAATATCGTATAATGAAGCACTCATTTACTTTCATCCACTAGTTTTATAGTATATTGGCTTGCAATAATTTGCCGTGGTTTAGTGATATTTAAATCACTACGGGTTAATACCATTCGCCAACTATTTTCCTTTAAATTAGGGTCTTTATAAAGTGCGGCAATTCCCACAACCTCAGCTTTTTTATCAAAAGGAACATCAACAGAAACTGATGTGTTAGGTTTCAAAATCAATTCTTTACTCTCAATTAATGATTCCTTTAGTGCATCACTATCTTGGTTGACCAGATCCTGATAAGGAACGGAATTAAATGTTTTGTCATCCTTTAATTGATAAATACGAATAACAACAGGTGAAGAGCGGCTGTCATCATCCATATTTAATTCTGCTCTCGCAATAAAATCCAGATGTATTGTCCTAATATCCCATGAAAAAACAGAATTACTTAAGCCAACTGCACCTTCTGATACGCTTTGGGCAATTCCACAACCCGTTAATCCTATGGTTAATATACTTATTATCAAGACACTAATTAATCTCATACTTAATCCTTTTCTATTATGCAGCATAATCTATTCCAGAGTAGTGACCTATGTTCACAGCAACTTCATCATCAATCTTTTCGTTAGTCGTGTTTTTTATTAATGATGCTGTTTGACCTAGACGACTATTGTTAGGCTTTAATTGACTTCGCGGTAAAAATCGACGTTGAATACAAAGTGTCATTTTGGCATCAACCTGATAACCTAAATAAGCGCGTAATAAAGCCATCAAATCACGATGTAACTGCCCTCCAGGTAGTAAATCAATCACTTGCTGTTCATACTGAGGCGTAATCGCAATATGAACGGTTTGATTACACTCTCTAAAACGAGAACCTAATACCGCCCCTCCATTTAAACTAACCGGTTGTACTTTATCGCCTAATTGTGCTGGGTTATCAATTGACTGCCAAATAGGGTAGAATTCACTTACTACTACTTTTGCATCATGTACTAAAACACGTACCAAGCCAACAATACCGTCAGCTGTACGTGTTTTTTGTGTGATTAAACCTAATAATGCCAAAAAACGTGATGCTGGCGTACCAATTTGTTCTACCGTGCCTTTGATACCCAGTCCAGTTAATCCAAGCAAACATTTTGATAATGGATCTTTTCCTCCACTTAAAAAACTCGCAGGATAATGATATTTTAACCAAATACGATAAAACTGAGTGATGGTACGATGATTAAACATATCCAAGAAATCAGTCATCACTTGATAGTTTTCTTCACGACGAATGATATTATCAAGTAAGCCCAGTGGTAGTACCGAGTCAACCCCATATAATCCTAAAAATCGCGTTCTTACTGTCGCGGGTCGATTAACATAAGGTGCTCTTTCGATATATTTTAGTTCACTAGCAGGAAAAGACATATCGATCGATGGTGCAAAACGCAAAGGATCGGCTGCGGGTGTTTCGTATTTGCCAAGTATAGGTTCATTTGCATACATTTGCTCAAGTAATTGACAAAAACGATAAAAATTCATTTTTGGCAAAACACTTTCAAGTGTTTGCATTAAAAGGCTGTTTTCGATATTTTGCTGTGATTCCATATAATTTTATTTCCTGTTGGTAAAGGAATAATAACTAATTTAGTGAATAAATTTACATCGGCATACAGGGCAAAAAATTGATGTAACAACTCACCAAAAAGCATGACATCGCCTTCACCGGCAAACTGATAACTATTGAGCGTAACCTCTATTTCTATACCTCGCTGTAGCATTCCTTTTTCGATACGCTTAATCATTCGATGAGAGACATTAACAATGCCCTCCAATCGTCGACGATTGAGTTCGTTATCGGTCCAATCATATAAAGCTAGCGTTCCTCGTAACACTTCTGCATTCATCAAGGAGAGATAATTCGGTGCTAAATGCGATAAAACGCGCCAATAAAAGCGATCTTCCGTTGGCGGATAACATGGTAATGTTGGCGAACATAAATTATGTACGCGGCTTATGCTGTTTTGAGCATGACAAAGTTCATCAATACGGGCATTGCGTAATACTTTACGCGGCAACATACCATTTGTACCGGTAATTTGTAATGATAATGTTTCGGTTTCTAACATTTCATCTTTATCCCAGATCTTACCGCCCAGAATTAACCAAGTTTCATGTAATCCTGATGCGCCTTTGCGAACGCGTGTATGATAATATCTTTCAGGTGCATCATGCCTTAACATTCCTCCTCGATGTTTGAAGCTGGTAAAAGGCACATAGTGATAACGACCATTACGGGTGATGGCCTCCACATGTTCAACAGAATAAACCTCGACATGTCCATCTTGACGAAGTAACGGCCTAAGTAAATACTCGCTCTCCAATTGGTTAACAACGATCGGATCTGCCTCTAATTCAAATAAATTGATAACAGGAACACAATGTAAACGGATATTGTCGTGATTAAACGGCATATCGGTTGGCCAATTTTGATTTAAAATGAGCTCAATATCGATATAACGGCAATGTTCTGGTACATCATCAATATTGAGTCCATGAAGATCCACAAACATAAATTTTTCACGAAAAGCGAAATATTCCAATAAAAGCTGATAGCCGGCAAAAGCATTATCTGGTTTTAACCATAACCGATCATCATCAGAAAAACCAACTGGGGTTATTTTGCCTTGAATTGTTACCCGATTTTCCGGGTTTGTTGAATACCGTAAATGCATGGAGGCAACTTGCTGCGTTAAAGCAAAATGCAATGTCGACGCAATGGGGCCATCAGCATTCAAATAAAGTCGTAATTTAGATAGATCAAGTTGTTCAAAATCTGCTAACTCACCAAAACTTAAACGCAAAGTAATCATACTCCGACCATCATGATGAAATCCTAAGTTAGCTTGACTAATTTTAATTGGTTGTAATATGACATCTTGGGTTGTTCGGTAAGGGCATTTAGTGCCAGCTTGTCCAAGAGGCTCACTTTGTACTTTTAATCCTTCAGGAATGAGCTCTTGGCGCGATAGTGTTGCATAATTGGGCGTTAACTCGATAATCGATAATGAGGGGATTAAACGTAAATAATGTGGCCAAAGTAGGCTAACCAGGCTTTCAGTGAGTTCAGGCAAATCATCATCAATTTTTTGGCGTAAGCGGCCGGTCAAGAAAGCGAAGCCCTCAAATAAACGCTCTACATAAGGATCGCGATCACCTACTCGATCTAAATTTAGTTCACTTGCCCTATCAGGATGAATTTTCGCAAATTCTTTTCCTGCTTCACGCAAATAGCGCATTTCTGATTCGTAATAGCGTAGAATTAGATCATCCATTGTTTGTCTCTTTGATTATTATTTATTATTCCTATCCAAATACCATGAATCATTTTACATTACACTTAATGCTCTTGCGGGATCGAGTTGCATTAATTCATGATGTAACTGCTCAATTTGAGCAGAAAGATTTGGTTTTATACCATCTTTGAGATGATTTTTTTGTTTCATTAATCGTAGTAAACATCGTTTTACATCAAATAACAATTCCGGTTCCCATTGTAATAACGTGATACCTTGTTGTTGTTCATTAAGTCCAATTAACAGTTTTAGTGCCACATCTTGTTGACCAAATTGTTCAGCTACACGTGCTTGGGTGTATTGTAGAAAATATCGTTGCTTAGGAGAGCGTAATGACGGTAAATTTTGTAACCATTGAAACGATTTCTCTAAATTTTCAGTGTGTGCGAGTTCTAATGCTTGTTTTTCAATCTCATTCCAATCGTTTTCGCCCGATACAGCAATTTGTACCATACTTTCACCTTCATCTAAATGGTGAATACGGGCATTGTTACTTATCCAACTTAGTGTTTCATCATCGGCAAATGGCATCCCATTTTCAAAACAAAGATGTTCAACGCCGTTTAACCGTTCTAGCATCAAACCAATATCAGTTAGATAAATATCAGCCCAAGATTGATAAGGTTCTCCCATTTTTTGTAATGCTATTATGGTTGCACGTTGTAAATCTAACCAAAAGTGATTGGCACTTTCGGTGAATGCAGCCTCGGCTCGTTCAAAAAGATCATGCCATTGTTGTTGAATAATTAAACGACTAATATGTTGTTTGAGTTCTGTTCTTGGTGCTGGCAATCGTGTTTTCCCACGATGATCCGCTGGTGGTAAATCATTTATGGTATCCCAACGAATAACTCGTAAAAAACGCCCTGCTGCTAGGTAGCCTTCAGGTTTTTCGCGTAAAAAAGAAGCCATTTTTCTAGCTTGTTCGAGTAAGTCTCGTTGGGAGCTGATTTTGACTTCACCTTCGCCACGAATTGGTGTAGATAATGGTGGGGAAGGTGGTGGCTCCTCGGTGTTTTCTTCCGTCTTATTTAGGTTGGGCGCTTGCTTGATTCCATTTGTAAAAAAATGAACTAAAGCTGTTAAATCAGGGGCGCTAATTGGGTGATTAAGATCTTCATTTACAAATAACGTATTACAACAGGTATCAATCATGTTTAATGCTACAATAATACGTGTTAAACACGCTTCTGGTATCGGCTGTAATGGGGTCAGTTCATCAATAAATTTACTACTAGCTAACCACTCTATGGCATTTTTACGAATATTGTGACGGGAAGGGTAAATCGATTCACCAAATTTGTCCAATAATCCTGCTAGTAGCTCAACCCCATCAGCAAACCCTTCTGCACCATCAATATGTAAACGAGCCAAGCAATAATAAGTGGCGACACGAATATCTTTACTATTTTGTTTCAAGATAGTTTCGCTTTCTGTTGCAATCAGCGTGTAATTAATACCTGAAAGTTTAGTTATTTCTTCTTTAATCTCTTGAAAAGAATCAGAATATGTTAAATCTTCACCCGCTGGTTTATCTAAACTAATTGGCTGTAACCAATCCGCCCAATGTTGATTTAATTGTTGTGCTATGGATTCTTTTGGATCTTGCTGTCCAAAAAAACGGTTCAATAGTTGACTAAACATAAAAATATTCCATTTTTATAATACATCATTATTCAAATACATTTTGCGGCAATGAAAAATTCCGCAATTTTAACAATGTCAACGGACCACCACCTAATTGAGTGCGTAAAATAAAGCGTAGTTTACGATCATCGGGTGCATTCCAAATCAATTCATAACGACTTGAATCTAATGGTTTCACAGATGCTGATTCAAGTAGACGTATCCATGCCCAATCACCACTATAGTACTTATAAAGACGCATTCCAGATGCATCACTACTCCAACTCAATTGTGAAGAAAGTGAATAGCCATCGCCTGGCCAGTTAAAGCGTTGCCATGTTGGAATTTGATTAAAATACTCTAATTTTTGTTTATTAATTACCAATTCAGAACGCGCGATGTTATTTCCACTGCGAGGCATGATATCAAACGACAAAGCAACATCACCACTTGATAATATTTCTGTTGCAATTTGATTAAATAGTGTTAAAGCTTCAAGGAATTTAGGTGAAAAATTTAAGCCCTGCGCGTTAGCTGTATTCACAACCCAGCTTCCACCTTTCTTCTCTAATACACCACTTAATTCACTGATAATAAAACGATCGATAATTCCAGTGTCAGGTCGTAAAAAGCGCGCTAATTCCGCTAACGATGCATCATTTTCTCTGTCTTTAAATGGATAACGGCCAGAAAACGATTTTTCCCATTGACTTGCAACATAATTATTCCATAGATCGTTAAAGCTTGTGGCGGCAGGCTCTAAAACGACTTGCCATGCTTGTTCTAAAGGCTGTTTAAATAAATTGTAACCAAACCCAGACCACTCCTCACCAAGATTTGCCGCGATTAAGTTGCCATAATCGCGTGTTTCAGTTAAATCGACAGAAGTCCCTTTAAAAACGCTTTTTGCTAATTCTTGCATTCTTGCTTGAGGATCTGCGCTGTTTGTAACATTTTGTAACTTGAGGCGAACTTGTGTCACTCTCAGTAAATAAGTTTGCAAAGAAAGTCCATTAGTATTGTCATTTTTTAACAAGTTGTTCACAGGTGAAAAAGTTGCTGTTAATGGACCTGATGCTTCATTATTTTTAGGTAATCCTGTTTGAGATTTACTCCCCATAAGTTCTTGTGCTGAACGAATCAAACTGTCGGACAATCCATCCCCGGTATATGCCACTTCTGATTGGTATTTCACCACATTCATAAGCGCAATTAATGGTGATTGTCTGGTATCAGCCAGTAAAGTGAGTTGCTCAATGACATCCGATACATTATCGGCTTTATGCCACTCAATTGTATTTAAAAATTGTAACCAAGCGGCACTATACTCACTAAAATAACGTTCAGTAAGTTGTTGTTTTAACGTTTCGGGCGAAATAGATGATGTTGATGCATTTACCCCATCACTTAATACCCAATCGATTTGTTCTTTACGTGACTTAGCAATATTATCAATTTCATCTTTGATGGTATCATCCCAAGCTTTTCGGGTATAGACACCAGGTACATCCATATCATTCGAAAAGAGTAATCGGCTATCTAAACCTTCAAGCAATTGATTTAAGTTTTGATTTGCATAGTGCTGGCTTGCTCGCTGAATCATCTCTTGGTAAAGGGTATTTACCGCATTTTGTACACCAATATTATTAATCAAAATTTGGCGGACGTCTTTAATCAAACGCGGATTGCTAGATAGTGCCCAATCAGGATGCATATTGAGTACTTGTCCCCAAAAACGAACCAAATCCGGCATTAAACGTAACCAATCACCATCATTTACTCCTTGAGGTGCACGCCATATTTCACTAGCAAATTTGCTTAAATAATCTCCATCACTTTTATCCGGATGATTCATCATTAAATAAGCTTTCAATGCATCGTATGCCGATTCTACCAGTTTATTTCGTCTAGGATCATTTGGTGGTAATTCAGTCAGTAATGTTAAGTACTGAGTTATATTGTCATAAAATGGCGTTGCAATATTGCGTGAATTGGTTGCACGATAGGTAAGCCACAATTTATTTAATAGCTCATTATTATGATTTAAGCCAAATCGATACGATAATGGTGCACCGTGTTGTTGCCGAAAAAGTAACTGTTCTAAACGTTGTTGTAACTGGTATTGAGTTTGCAATTGAACCGTATAGTTTTGCGTTACTGAATTATCAGCTTGTTTAACCAATTCGACGCTATCATTGATTAGTGATGCATTACGGAAAAATGAAGTCAGTAATGCAACACTTGTCACTGTCATTACAGCAATTAAAGCGTAACAAGATAATAACCCCCATTGAATCCCCATTCTTCGTCCAAATTGTAAATTTGCATCATCACTAATTGACTGCCATGTTGGTGTCATTAACAATGAATGTTCAAAAAAAGAGGAATCGTGATTTGAATTTTGCTGGTTAGACATAAAAAACAGACCACGAACGCAAGGAGAGAAAGGGAAGGAAGTCAGCAAGGTCAAGTAACGCTTAATATTAGTGATATCACCTTTAACTAAATTTTGACTAATTTGCAATAAAAAGGCGTGACAAATATTGTTTTTAATTTGTTGTATTCCACGTTTACTACAATCTTTGGCTAATTGATTAAGTGATAAATCAACAGACTCCATTGACTCTTTTTTTAACGTTGAAAAGAAAACGCCAACACTTTGTTCAATGCGTCCAGCTTGTGACCACTCTTCTTTTTGCCTTGCAACTAAATAAAGTGGCGCCGACCAATTTAATATTTTATTTCGTTTATGTAACTGGACAACTGCTTTTTCGAGAGCTAATTGATGTTGCCGTGTATTATCTAAATAATGCTCAGGTAAAGCCCAAATTAAGGCATTAATTGGTTTTCCCCAAAAAGGTACACAACGAGAAAACTGTTTTTTTAAGGCTTGCAACCAAGGAGTGTTGATCTCATCTTGTATATCCCCACCATAAATCATTAACGTCTCATCACATAATTGCCAGCCTTCAGCTGTTAAATTCGGTAATAAAGCTTGAACATCAGAAGCTGAGCCTAATACTAAACATTTACGAATTTTATAGCGCCAAAAGATGCCGTAGCGATATCGAAATTGTTTTTTAATATCTATAAATTCGGAAAAAGGAATCGGTTTTTCTGTTTTTTTATGTTCTATAGGATTCAATGATTCGTGCTTTGCTTTATCTTTTGCCCAAATTCTGCGACTATTAGAAATGATTACCGGTGTTAATAATAAAGCTAATAATAAAAGCATTCCTTGTAACCAAATCGCAATTTTTTGTCCCAATGAGTTATAACCAAGCGCATCTCCCCAAATAAAGAGAATAGTAGCAAAAAATAGAGCGCCTAATAAAATAATGAAAAGAAGCCCTATCCGTTTCCATTTATTCTTCATTCATAACTCCTAGATTGACAGCTGTTACAACGGAAAATAACCATTGATTTTGACTCATTGCTGTAATTAAATTAGTTTGTTTTGTTTCTGTAACCATCTCACATGCTAGTGCCAATGAAAGCCAATAAGAAAGCTCATTTTGATTACCTACTAAACTGCCAAGTTTATACATTTGCTCTGGTGAAATGTTCAAATCAGCTAACTGTTTTGTAATATTGACTTCTTGCTTATTATCTAAATTTGCAAACCACAGTTGATTTACTTGACAAATAGCCGGTTGTAACTCAACCATTTGATTGATTGCAACTTGTAAATTATCGGTTGTCATGGGTCTTAAAATTTCTGCTTTTGCAATATCAACAGATAAATTTCTATATTGCTGTTTATCCATTAATAAAAAGGCACATAAGAAAGCAGAATTTGACGATTTAGTATTATTAATAATAACTAACTGTAATGCTTTTTGATCAATGTCGATCCATTCTACTAATTTTTCTATATCAGCATGAATCACCATTTTATGTGAAAACGTATAAGGTTGAGCTATTTGTGCCGCGCGACAAGCATTATAAATATCGTCATCGACGTAACTGTAAGATTGATCCGATGAATACATCGTAATGTTAATTGGCTCTGTTAACGGAAGTTTTGAAAAAAAAGGGCGCAAAGAAAAAAACAGATCTTCAATATGTTGATTGACTCCTAATTTTTCATCAAATTTTAACGAGTTATTTATTTGAACAGCTAAATTTGAGTTATCTACTAATATCTGTTTTGCTGTTATTTGGTTTGGTAAACTATAGTAACTATCAAGAACAATTAAAGATTTCATTGCCCACATTTGCCAATTTTGCTGAATAATCTTCTGTTCTTGTTGCCATATTTCATATTCTTCTTGTGCTAGGCCGTAAAGATAAAAACGGATACTAAGAGCAACACCGCTAACAATGGTAGGAATAGATATTAGACCAAACCAAAAAGTCCATTGTTTTAGGTAATTATTATTTGGCCACATCAAAGCAAATGTAATACCAGTAATCACCATTAATATAATAAAAAATACTAACCATCTACCACGATGCAATTTTCCCGGCGGATTTAATGTGTCAATCACTTTAGGCTGAGGCCAAGACATGATGTTACTCCATTTCAGCCGTGTTAATTGTGGAAAGAACCTTACACCCACATTCACATGAGCACTGGTTTATCACCACAGCTTTGCCATCTGAAAAAACGGTTTTGGCACCTTCAATTATTTTATTCACTCCATGGTCCTTTTTGGGGCAACTAACAAGATCACCTATCAACGCAGCTGGTTTGCCTTCAATAGTCATTGTTGATGAAGCCGAAATGACAGAACCACCATGTGTTGTTGGGTCTCCTAATCGAACAATATTTTCACCCATTTTATATTCCTATAACCTAATTTGACGATAAGATAACCGAGTTTATGTATCATTATTTTTTATATTACGTTTGCTATTGTCTTAATACTTTTAGATGTAACATAATGACTTGATAAATAAACTACTGCTCAACAGTAGTAGATCAATTATTAGTAAAGGGCGCGGTTCATTTTTATCGAATTTGATCGCGCTATCTCTAATAATCCAAACCCACCATAATTTTTTTAAACTGCAACAAAAAATTTAGATACTTTTTTTAATTAAGTTTATTCCTTAATGCCCTTTATAAATGGCTAATACGCTGTATTGAGATGTCACTTTTCAAGTTTAGTGTTTCGTACTTTTCTCGGTTTTCGTTTTTGATTTGGCTGTTTAGCCCACTCGAGTATAATGCCGTCATTTTCATCAAAATCGAGAATTAGTGTTTGCGTTGTTTCTTTATGGTTAATATTCTGTAACAGTAAGCTTGAAACTACGGGTAAAATTTGTTGATTCAAAATACTGTCGATATTTCTCGCTCCGGTATCTGGGAGTAAACACGCGGCAACTAATTGGTCGTAGAGCTGTTTGCCAACATTAAAATCAATTTTGTAATGTTTTTGTAATCGAGACGCGACTTTGTTCAACTTCATTTCCACAATATGTCGTAAGGCATTGTCGCTTAGCGGGGTGTAAATAACGGTCTGGAAACGGGCAAGTAGTGCCGGTTGAAAGTGTTCTCGAATAATTGGGCGCAATAATTCATGTTGGGTGGCAACATCTGCTTGAGGCATTTGTTCAAAAAGTGTCATCAGTTCATCACTGCCTAAATTCGATGTCATTAAAATTAGTGTGTTGCGGAAATCAATTTCGCGACCTTCACCATCGCTCATAAAACCACGATCAAAAACTTGATAGAATAGGTTAAGTACATCACGGTGTGCTTTTTCCACTTCATCCAATAAAACAACACTATAAGGACGCTTTCTGACGGCTTCTGTTAATATGCCTCCTTGACCATACCCAACATAACCCGGCGGTGATCCTTTTAGCTGTGATACTGTATGAGATTCTTGATACTCAGACATATTGATAGTAATTAGCGATTGTTCACCACCAAATAATGTATCAGCTAATGCTAAAGCCGTTTCGGTTTTACCAACTCCTGATGGTCCAACCAGTAAAAATACGCCCATTGGTGCTTCTTCTGACGTGAGTCCGGTTTTAGCTGCGCGAATTCGCTTGGCAATTTCATGCAGGGCATTATCTTGACCAACTACACGTGAACGCAGATCGTCTTCAAGAGTTAGTAAATGGCTTTGTTCATCTTTTAATAAACTTTCTAAAGGCACGCCGGTCCAATCGGCAATAACAGAAGATACGGTGCGACTATCAACATCGAGTGATAATAATGGTGTGGTACCTTGTAGCTTTGTTAACTCTTTTTGAGTATCTAGTAGTTGTTTACGTAATTTTTTATCGGCTTGAGGTGTTAATTGTTTGCGTAATTCAATTAATTTTTCAACTAATTCTTTTTCTTTTTGAAACTGGGCTTGCTCGTCAGTTAATTGTTGAGTTAATTGTTTTAATTGGTTATCGATTTCGGTTATATGTTCTGTTGATGTTATTTCACCAAGCAAGGCATCCGCTTCAATCGCTTGTTTTTCAATAGTGAGTGCATCAATTTTAGCTTCAATTTTTGTTATTGATTCAGGAATGGTGTCAAGTCCCATTCTAACTCGCGCCGAGGCAGTATCTAATAGATCGACAGCTTTATCAGGCAATTGTCGACCACTAATATAGCGTCGAGATAGTAACACTGCTGTTTTAACTGCTTCATCAAGAATGTGAACGCCATGATGTTTTGCATAACGGGATTTTAGTCCGCGTAACATAAGGTTTGCTTTTTCATCATTCGGTTCATCGACTTTAACCATTTGGAATCGGCGTTCAAGTGCAGCATCTTTTTCAAAGTATTGTTTGTATTCTGACCATGTTGTGGCAGCAATAGTCCTGAGTTCACCTCTGGCTAACGCAGGTTTTAATAAGTTAGCCGCATCTGCACCACCAGCAGAATTACCAGCCCCGATAATCGTATGCGCTTCGTCAATAAACAGCAATATTGGAGTTGGCGATTGCTGAACAGCGTCAATCACATTTTTCAGTCGTTGTTCAAATTCACCTTTAACACCAGCACCTGCTTGTAATAATCCGAGGTCTAGCGTAAGTATACTGACATCTTTTAGATTATTGGGTACATTACCTTCTGCAATACGTAATGCTAATCCTTCGACTAATGCAGTTTTCCCAACACCAGGTTCACCTACTAAAATTGGGTTATTTTTACGGCGTCGAGATAAAATATCCACCATCTGACGAATCTCGTCATCACGACCAAATACGGGATCAATTTTGCCTGTTTTGGCTTTTTCGGTGACATTTTCAGTAAAACGGGTAAGGGCTGCTTGTTGATGATTTTGTTTAGTTTTTGTGTTTAAAACAGATGATTGCGATGTTTTAGTTTCTGTCATGTTTTCGCTGGTATTGGTTTGCGAGGCTCTATCTAATTGATCTTCTGTATGAGTGAGCTCTTCAGCAGAATAGCGATATTGATTACTTGGATTTTCATCAGACATTTCATCTAACATTGCACGCATTTTTTGTAATGAAATAGCTGATAAACTCAATAATTGCCATGCATTTTGTGCTTTTAAACAATGAGGGTTTTTTTGTAGTGCCTGTAAAATATGCACGGAACGAATCATGTCTTCGTTATCTTCTAATGAAGCTTGTAGCCATGCTGATTGTAATATGGCAATCAACGATGATGATAAACTGGGTTTTTCATTAATTGTATGGGGTAATGCATCTAGATAACTGAGTAAACCTTGCCAAATGCTATCCATGTCGAGTTGATAATGCCTTGCAATAACCGTAATATCTCCTGAACCTTGTTCTAATAATTTTAATAACCAATGTTCCAAAGTAATTTCAGTATGTGCTCGTGTTTGGCATAATCCCGCAGCTGCTTCAAGAGCCTTTGCACAATAGGGATTTAGTCGTCTTAATAACACAGAAGGATCAGCAATCATGAATATTCCTTTTATTCTTTTAATAGTAACCAATAATGGTTGATCCTATTAATAACAGGATCAACCGATGCGACATTAGCCTCGGCTTTCAACCCAACTGTCTGAATGGATTATATTGCCATCTTTGTAAGTCCAAGTTATTTTTTCATAACGTAGTTCAACACGTTCTAAGTGATTGTATTGCTCTTTAGTTGGATCTTTAATGTTATGCATTTCAGGTTTAATCGATACCACTTTTACACCATCCATCAATGTATTAAAGTATTCGACTTCTTGTCCTGCATCATTAATTTTGTACCATTTGATTTCAACAGATTTTAAATTTTGACCAGTGGTCACTGCTTTATAAAGGTAAGGTGATGAAGCATCGACTTCTTTCACAAATTCAAGTGGTTTGTGCACGCGGGTTCCGGTTAATTTTCCAGTATTACCATCAGTAGGTATGTAAACTTTATGATCAAATTCAACCACTTCTACACTACCTTCACGTCCGACTACCGTTACAGAACCTTTTATTTCTGCACCACCGTCATCTTTAAGAAACATATATGCTGGGACTGCCATTGTATTTACTCCTTTTGTTTTTTTGTTACTAATTTTTATTTATGGTTCGTCAAAATGCAATTTGACATTTGAGGAATTAAACTAATTTCTACACGCCTGTTTTTGGCACGATGTTCAGGGGTATCATTATCCACTAACGGTTTTTTAGCCCCATATCCTTGTATTGCAAAACACGTTTCTGGAATATCACTGGTTTTGATGATCCAGTTTCTTACCGCAACAGCTCGTTCAAGCGATAGCGTTAAGTTTTTATTTTCATCACCTGTCGAATCGGTATGACCGGTAATTAAAATAAGCCAGCCTGTTCCTTGATTAGCATTAATCTGGTTTTTCATTTCCATTAAAGCGTTAATCAATATTTTACTTGAGTCTGGTTTTAGGTTTGACTGGCCCACTTCGAAGAGCGATAAACTATCCAGACGAATCACTGGTGGTTCTTTGACTACCACTTCAGTTTCTTTGACAATAATTTTTTCTGGCTCAGGTGGTTTTGCCACATAATCACTCATTGTGATATTTAATGGTTCGATAAGTCGTAAACCTTGATAAAGCCCCATACCTAAACGAACAGGCTCACCTTGTGCAAGGTATTGATTTAAGATTGCTCTATCATTTTTTAATTGTTCAAGTGCTTGGCGTTTTTCTTCATAAGAGTCCATAGGAATTAACTGATAATGATGAATATCATTTTGAACTTGCTCGGCAAGTTTAAGGTTATTCCAAAACGATGCACCCAAACAGCCCATTCCAAAAAGGGATGTGATAATGACTAAACCGCAAATCATGGTACAAATTGGCGAAAATGGGTATGCAATTGGCATAAACTTAACTAATGCATCGGGTGGACTGATGATTTCTTGTATTTTATGTGTATTAGGAAGTGGTAAGGTGGTCAAACTTTCCCACAATTTTTGGATAACGTTATTGCTAATAATAGATTGATTAGTAGGATAAATAGCCATCGCTGTTGGTACACATTTGGTAATAGGCTGTTTTGAATCTGTTAGCGTACTTAATACGACATGTTCAATCCAAGACTGTGTTTCGATCAAGAAAGGTCTAAGTCGTAATCGACGTTCTCGTTCGTCAGACGAAATTTTGATGTCATTTACCCAGTTATCAATTGGTGATAAATAACGATCAAGCAAGTATAAGCGCTCATTAACTAATTGAAACCAGTAAATGGGTAATGGATTTTGTTCATCATAAATTAAATCATTAAAACCAATATGTGTAGATATATAGACAGGTAATTGATATTTTGCAATTCGGCATGTGTCAACCCAAGATTGACGAAAAGCTTGTAACTTTGCAATCAATAATCCTTGTTTGTCTTCTAATTCAGGTGCAATAGCTAAAAATATACCAACTCGACCTAACATGTCAGGCCATTTTGAGATTAATGAATCATAGACAATTGGTAGGTGTGAAAACTCTTCAACATAAATCCAAACCGCTTCAGATGAGACTAAAACATTTGATTCAGCTAATGATAAATCATTAGGGAAAAAATCTTTCGCGGCACTACCTGTTACCAATAAAATCGGTAAACGATAGCGTTGTCTTGCTGGTAATAAATCCAGTTTTTGAGTTAAGAATTGAATATTGGCGGTTGAGGAAGCAAGTATTTGTCGGTATCGCTTTAGTCGCCATAAAAGTCCACCCGCAATCACTATAATTACAATAGTTCCAATTATCTTCCAACCAATGGTTATGGGTAAAAAAACAAATAGTAACAATAGGCTCAATATGACTGCGTAAATAATCTGGATACGCTTAGGGTAATCGCTCATAAAACTCCCTTTTAACCGACAATTTGTTGAATCAATGTATCGAGTCGATAATTTAATACAAAATATAGCGCTACGACGGCAACTATCGATAATCCAGTGCAAGATAATAAGACCGTCTTTCGCCCCCAATAACGATGAGTTTGTGTTTGTTCAATTATTGGATGTGATTGCTCTGGTTCATATTCACGCAAAGCTTCGCGCAAGGCTAAAATGAGATGCTCTCGTTCCATTTGTGGTTTATCAAGATAACGACCTTGAAAGCCTAATCCTAATACACGATCAAAACAACTCAACACTAAAAAGTCTTTTTTATCTGCTTTTAATCTTGCACGAACTTTGTCAAATAAGTCATTGCCGGCATTATGAGTATTAAAAAAGATAACTTGTAATGGTGCACCTAACCATTCATCGTAATCTTGATTTTTAGGATTATCGCGATCACAAAGCAAGACTGTTTCATCTAATAATGCACACAATGCATAGCTGATATCATCAATCACGTCTTTACTGTATTGAGCGTTAAACAATTTTTCCCTAACGGCCATTACTTGTTGTTTACAAAGTTCATATAATTTGTGACCAGAAGGGATATCTGCTTTAGCTTTAAGTTGTACCACCACTAAGATTGAATCTCTTAGCAATTCATCAATAACCACTTTTTGAGGTTCTATACTCATATTGTTTTCCTAAGATCGCAAAACCGCGAACAGTTCCATTGAAATATCAGGCATTGCCCTTGGGACATAAAATTCGCAACATCGGGTTAGTAACATATTTTTAGCTGCTTGATTTGAAAGATCCAATGCAAAATATTGATTTTCCAAACGCATCGGTATTGCCGCAGGTACATGACTTAGTGCTTTTATAGGTATGCCCGACAGCGCTGAATGTATAATTTGTCTTACATCATCAGGTGCCCCTGCTTTACATAAAATAGGAAATTGCGATTGCAATTGATGACCAGGCATACTTGAACGAACTGAAAGATAAAAATCTGCATCTTCAACAAGGCGAGAATCATTTAACCGACCAGTCCACAGTGTATCTTTGTCATGAACTAGGTCAATTTTGATCACGCGAGATGGTAGACTTTCTTCTAACAGGTTACGGACTAATCCAAATAGCGGAGGAAACACTTCATTGAGTTTTTCATGTTGGTAAGCAGGTATATCATCAACGTCATTCGCCAATGAAAATGTTAGTAAAGCCCCTGTTAGTGCAGTTAGCGTTTGATAAAGATTTTCCGGATGAATAGTTGGATTATCCCGTAAGAACTTAAGTTGTGGTTCAAAAGTGTTTAATGCATTTAAGAGCCAAAATAAAGAGACATCAGCAATTGCAAATTCCGCCATTTGCTGATTACGCTCATGACGCATACCCATTAAGCGCTGGCGTTTTGCTTGTATTTGAACACAGAGCAGTTCTAATTCTTTTAATAGTGCGCCACTTTGAGTGAAGAGATTCATAAGTGGTGGAATATAGTCAAAGTCTAGAACAAATCGACCATTTAAATCACGCTTTAATTTAGCAATTGGGCAGGTTAGGTAATCACTATGATCTTCAAAGTCGAATAAAAACGTTAAGGCATAACGCTCTACAGCAATGGTTTCAGCATTTTGACCAAATAAGTCAGTTACTTCAATCCATTCTTGTCGATAACGTAAAGGTCGCTCAAGGCGCTGATTATCTTGTAAACAGTTGCCTCCGTTCGCTTGTAGTAAAGCAATACCTACCAAAACAGTAACCTCTTCAAGCTCGACAGGGATTTCTGTATTGAGTGATCTTATTTCCGGTAATTTATCTGCAATATCGGTATTAATGATCACGCCATCAGGAAAACGGATACTAATAGATTCAGCCATGAGGCGATCAGCTGTTAGCGCTTGCGTATCTATAGTCAGCTTTTCAATTCCCCACGGATTAGCCACCGACATGGCGGCTAACTTTTGTGATGAAAATTGATTCCATAATGCCTGTTGTTGGAATTGTTGAGGCGTCAAAAAGACACCTTCATTCCATAAAGGACGAAAAATTTTCATGTATCGTAACACTCCCAGTATTTATATGAATGATATTACGCTTTGGCTTTAGGCATTTGTGATACCATTGACAAATTAATATCCATTCCTTCAATCTGGAAATGAGGAATTAAAAATGTTTTAACACGGAAAAATCCTGGGTTATCTTCAATATCCTCAACCATTACTTTCGCTTCTCGTAATGGATGTGCTGCTTGAACTTCATCGCTTGGATCGGTCATTTCGGTAACAAGATTGCTAATCCATTTATTTAATTCGAGCTCTAACACACGACGATCTTTTGTTGCACCAATATTTTCACGTTGAATGACTTTCAAATAGTGTGCAATGCGTGATAATAAGAAAATATAAGGCAAGCGCGCATTGATACGGCTATTTGCGGTGGCTTCTTTTGTGTCATAAAGAGCAGGTTTTTGTGTTGAATTAGCCGAGAAGAAGCATGCATAATCTCTATTTTTATAGAAAGATAGAGGAATAAAACCTAAGTTTGCAAATTCAAACTCACGTGTTTCAGGAATAAGAACTTCTGTTGGAATTTTAACTTGATTACCTGTTCCTAAATCATAAAGATGGATAGGTAGGTCTTCAACTAGTCCACCAGCTTGAGGGCCACGAATCTGAACACACCAGCCATTGCGTATAAAACTTTGTACCATATTAGCTGCAAAAGCATACGAAGCATTAGCCCATAAGTAACGGTTATGTTCAAGACCTTTAACGTCTTCAATATAGTTGAAACTACGCACTGGCACAGTATCAGGTCCGTAAGGTAGGCGCGCAAGTACTCTTGGTAATGTTAACCCTACATAACGAGAATCATCAGTATCACGGAAACTATTCCATTTGGTGTACTCTGCACGATCAAAATAGTTGGCGATGTCTTTTATCGCTGCGACTTCTTCCATCGTTTCTTTACCAAAGAATTTAGGTCCTACTGAACCGATAAATGGCATATGTGCTGCTGCTGAAACTTTTGAAATGTTACGTAATAAAGCAATATCTTGTGGATTACGATCAAATTCATAATTTGAAATTGTCACACCAATTGGTTCACCACCTGGTGTATCATATTCCTGAATATAGGTATGTCGATAAAAACCGGTTTGGATAATTTCAGGAGCATCTTCAAAATCTTGACGTAGTTCTTCTTTGGATACATCTAATAATTCAATTTTCACATTACGACGAAAATCGGTACGGTTTACTAGAAATTTTAATCCACGCCAAGTTGCTTCAATTTCTTGAAATGTCTCATTATGCATAATAGCATCAAGTTGGCGGCTCAATTTTTGATCTATTTGGCTAATATGATAATCCAATAAATGTTTATCGAGTTTTTCAATTTTTTGAGAAGAATTTTGAATCAGTTTAAGAAGGATATTAACAGCTATAGTAACTCGTTCATCTTGTGAAGATTCTGACAACACGTCATTATCTTCATATTTATCAATTTCGCTCGCTTTTTCAATTGGATTTAAATTAATTTTGTTGAATAAAGATTGATAAACACTACCGTTATCTTCTAATGCTACTTTATTTGCATTGTTTTGTTCTTTTTGTACAGTCATCATTTTTTCCTTACATTCGTATCAAACACAGTATTCCTTTTTAGAAAGTTTCTAAATAGAGTTATTAAAGAACATATCTATTTAGTACTTTCAGCTACAATGGCCTCTAATTCAGCGCGAAGCTCATCGGATAACTGTTCATCTTTCACGATTTTTTCTAGCTCATAACGAAATGTAGCGTTATCTAACAAATTGGATTTCAAATCTCTTAACAAATTGCGCATCGCCAATAACGAGCGTAATTGTGGGATTTTTTTGGCAATTTGTTCAGGCGAGAAATCATTCATAGATTCAAATGCGAGATTAATGCTGATATCACTTCCATCGTCAGCAAGTGTATTAGGGACACTAATTGTGGCTTCAGGTCGGAAATCTTTCAACACCGCGTCAAAATTATTTTTATTAATTGAGACTTTTTCTTTTTCAGATAATGGACGTTTGTCTTTACCCCGACCATAATCGCCAATAGATAATACTTTTAGCGGTAATTCAACTTTCTTTTTAGCACCACCAGTGTGGAGATCTAAATGAATATTTACGCGAGCAGGAGGGACTTCATTTTGATAACTATTTGACATATGTTTTCCTTTTTCTTCCTTATTTGATTTGTGTATTTACTAAAGCAAAATAGATAATTTCTATGTAAAAGTTATTTTCTTCCATTGGCTATAATTTATTCTTTTAATGAAGCATCCTGCTCGAATGAGTGGTTTGTTTAGTTGATTCAACACTAAATCTATAATAACTTTCACAAATTTATATTTTTTATAACCAACATCTTAAACAATGTTTAATAATTTGCCAAGCTATTTTGATTATCTAAACTATGTATTTTATAAAATGTGATGATATGTGAAATTTAGACAGATTTTTAGTTACTTATTTGCATATTTGGTTTAAATTAATCCAGATAAATAGGGGAGGATCTCAATATTAGTCGAATTATTGTAACAATAAGCTAAATTGGTTTTCATTTTGTGTTGATGATGCAATAAATGATCGTTTGTTACAAGCGCCAGGGTGACCATTTAACGCCACGGCCTTACCCTGATCAAGAAAGTTTGGCTCTCCCTCAATGATGGGATTGACACCATGACCTGTCGAATCGCCTAAGCGAATAACGCCACGCAATTTACCCATTGTTTATTTCCTATTATTTTATAATTAATAATATTTGTATTCGCAAGCAACATTAATCTTTAATACTGTATAAAAAATACCTAATACCGCCAATTTTTTAAATCACGTTACTCCCTTTGATGTAAAAAAAATCCATTATGAATTATAATTCCGTTTACAATATGCCACTCTTTGGCGCGGGCTTCCTTGGCAAAATACGCTTTATAACGTCCTTCTTTTTCGCTTAAAAGCTCTTCCATTTTTTTTCCATATAATTCTTTGATAAAAGGCATATTGGCTTTTAACCAATCTTCAGGCAAATTTTCGATGGTAAATTCAAAATAGACTGGTTTTATTTTTCTTCCAGAAATATAAGTTATTTCATCGTCATCAGTAGGCATATCCTCATATGAATTTTTAAGGCTCTGCACAACAATTCGACCAAAACAAAAACCATCAGTAGATGATTGACGGTGAAAATGCTGTTGCCCAAAAGGGGTTAAACTGTAACGATAAATAGGTTTGCCATCATCTTCACCGGTAGGCTCTTCGCTAAATCGCCCCAGTTCACAATAGGTATCATCAGCATAACGCATCTGTTTTAAATAAGGTCTTCCTTGTTTATCTTTTTTTAAGCGAACCCCTGAATCATAACGGTTAATCGATTTTTCTAAATCTCTTGTCCAACCATAAATTTTTGGTGTGTAGCGTGTGCTGTTAAATATAATTGTTGATTCCTGTGTTTTATTAAAATGTATTTGCAAGATTAGATTGATTGGTACATCATTGTGAAATTGTCGAAACGGGTAATAACTCTCACCGATTTAAACATCATTGTTAGTAGATATACAGTTAGAGCATCATCACTTGGCAATTTTTAACAATATTTCATATAACAACATATTTTTAACCTTTTTTTAATATTATTTCTCTGCATCTGATAACTTTTTTAAGTTAGCTGGTTTTGAGAAAAGAATAATTGCTAACTGAATAAAAAAACCAATAAAAACAGCGAAAATGCAATTAGTTACACCAAAATTTGCACTTATGTATATACCTAAAGCAGCGCCTAAAGGCCGGGCACCAAAAGTAACCGTCATGATCACTGAAGATATTTTCGCTATCATATTATTAGGCGTAACTAACTGCCTTAGCGAGACTGTAGATATGGTCCATATGATGGGGCCAAATCCAAAACAGAAAAAAGATATAAAAACCAATTCTTTGACAGGATATATGGTAGTTAAAAGCATTAATATTGAAGCTACAAAAGCTGATACAGGCCCTAAAGTCAGTTGGAATCCAAAATTTATTCTTGTAGATATAAACTTGTATAGAACGGATCCCAAAAACATTCCTAAACCGATTAGGCTTAATAACATTCCGACTTCAAATGAAGTAAAGGAGAGATTGTTGATAGTATAGTAAGCAAATATTGATAATAGCAAATTAAATGATAAATTAAAGACAAAAGCCGTTATCGTTATAGGTCTTAAATATTTATTTTTAAGTAAAAAAATAAAACCATCACATAGTTCTTGAATTATGTTTCTTCCTGATTTTTTTTGTACAGGCTCCTTGGGTAAACATATTAGAAAAAAGGCACTGATGATCGAAAGTAAAAAAGCCAATATGAATGCTAATCCTCCAGAATAAATGCCAGCAAGAATACCACCTAATGCTGGACCGGCAGTAAAAGCCACACTTTTGGCAATCTCTATTGATCTATTGGCATTAATTAACTGATCTTTTATGACAAAAGATGCGACTAAAGCGGGACTTGCTACACTGTAAATAACAGTACCAATTGCTATAAAAAAACCGAATAATGCAATTTTATTTATTGTCAGGCTCTCTAAAAATGTCAAATAAAACAATATAAATATGGCTGCTGCACGAATAATTTCCATTATGATCATCAATTTCTTTCTAGATACTCTATCTGCAAGTACTCCCATTGGAATCGATAATAATAGAAAAGGTAACGTATTTATCATTTGTATAAATGCTGTTTCAGACGCTGAAGCATGTATAGATAGCACTGCTATAATCGGCAGCACAGCTATTATTATTTGTTCAGAGAATTGCGCAAATAAATTGGAATAAGAAATCTTATGAATTAGTAATTTGTCCATGTTGTTATTTTCCTCATACTGACACTTTATGTTTATATTTGCATTTTCTCAATCTTACTAACAATCCGAATCTTGCTAAAATATTAACCTATTGTTTTATATGTGATAAATTTAGTTCTTTGACACTTTTTGAAAAAAGATTCTATAGTCGCTATTTTTTTTATGAATAATAGGAAATCTTAACCAAAGATAGTTATATGGATATTTATGTTCGATTTAGATTAGGACAATATATATGTTACATTGCTCGTGAATTAGATGTTTTACGCAACAGTGACAAGATGATTATCATTTAATTGTTAATAATTTTATAAAAAATTATTTTTTTCATGAGTATAGTGTCGCCATAAAGTTTTTGGTTTTTATTGAGAACACGTCTCATATCTATTGTACTTTTCAGTCTTGCAATTTAGCTTTCCGTGGATTTTTTTATATAACCATTGAACATTATTTGCCTGCATTTATTTTTTTGCTAATTCTCAACGATGCTCTTTTTGGTTATTCCCTCCGTTTAGGATCTATTTTAACACCTTCCCAACCGATCATGGCTGCTTTACGGTCACTACCCCAATGGTATTGCCCTAATAATCCTGTCGATTTTATAACTCTATGACAAGGAATTAAGAAGGCCACTGGGTTATCACCAATAGCAGAGCCAACCGCACGATTCGCTTTGGGATTATGTATCTTGTTTGCTATGTTGCTATAAGTTGATAGTTTTCCCATAGGAATGGATAACAAAGCCTGCCACACCTTAAGTTGAAAATCCGTACCTTTAATATGTAGCTTTATTTTAGCTAGTTTTGACCAGTCTTGCGTAAATACGAAGATTACATTTTGTTGAATCTGGTCAGTACATTGTCGATATTGCGCATTAGGATATAGCGCTTTCAATGATTGAAGTGATGACTGTTCATCCTCAACAAAAGCGAGATAACAAATTCCTTTTGTTGTTGATGCAATGATGGTTTCACCAAAAGGGCTATCTATAAAACTATAATTAATTGATAAGTTTTCTCCGTTATTTTTATATTCTCCCGGCGTCATACCTTCAATATCAATAAATAGATCATGCAACCTGCTGGTACTCGACAAGCCTAATTCATAGGTGGCATCCAATAATGAGGCGCTTTCTTCTTTTAGAAGGTTTTTAGCGTGAGTGATACTGATATATCTTAGAAATTGTTTAGGACTTACTCCAGCCCAATTAGAAAACATACGCTGGAAATGATAAGGACTTAAATGTACATGTTCTGCGGCCTGTTCGAGCGTCGGTTGAGATTGATAATTTTCACTCAAATATCCAATGGCTTTTTTTATTCGATCAAAATCTCTCTGTTTTTGTTTATTCACTTTGAATACTCCTTTTCAGCAAACCAATGAAGTTATGAGTGATAGGTACCCTACAGTATCATTAATAAATTGTGCCATATTTTTCTGAGACACAGTTTTAATAAATACTAAAGAAATATCAAACTTGATCAATTTCCAGACAAAAGTATTTTCTCGGTCGAGTCTCCAATGAAGAGAGATAAACGTTATATCTTTCTACTCATTGCCTATTTGAAAATTATCGAATTTGTCTTGGCTCTGGTAATAACGAGCGATGTTTAGTAAAGATAGACGTATAAATCTTTATTTGCTCTAACTGCAATTACCATTCCTAAGTTATCTTTTATACATGTTGTTTGAATTTTTTTTAGTATTTGACCGTTGATCAGTTTTATTAATCAATACAGTATATTTACTTGTTGATAGTTTATTTGTGTTTTTCTCTATAATACGTATTGATAATAAACAAAATCAGAACGATTAAAAACCCGAATCTTGCTATTAAAATAATTCATTTTATAAAATAAGTAGCAATTGTGGGGCAAACCTTTAATCGTGTCTTTTTCAATCGGATAGCCTACCAATTGGGGTGAGAATTTATTATGTTGGCGTTTATTAGCGAGTATTCTTCCCTTTGATGTTATTGCATAACAGTATACAGATCCAAAAGAGCAGGTGTCATATGTGTCAATATCAATAGATTGTATACATTGGCAAGTTGATCGTTACTTATCATCTTGCTCAACCAATTATAAGCGCTCGGTTATCTTTTCTAGGTGTCCTTTATCAATACGAGATCCATAATATCTATATTGCAAGTTGATAAGTAATTCCTTAGCTCAATTAGAGGTATTTTAATCACTCCTTCTGTTTATTATTGAAACGCATTTTAATTTTGCAGTTAACCTCTAATTTTGAATGTTAGACGTAACTTAGGTAATAATATTCCAATATTTAAATCTTCGCTCAGTTAAAATACGAAGGTTTTAGCTGAACATAAATGCCTTGCGCAATTGACATGATTGTAAATATTAGCAAATCACGATAAGAATAATTGTGCTTGCATTAACGATTTAAATTTATGCATTTTCCTTTCCCTAAGCCTTGTTGGTTGACGTGAATTTTCAGCTCGATTATTTGCATATTGATGTGGAATATGGGGTGCGGTTGAAAGTAACGTTTTGATTGGTTTAATATGGTTTTTAAGTTTATCGATAACGATGTCGTTGATAGATTTTACTCGTTTTCATCTTGATAATTTTGCCCCAAATCAGTCAATTGGTAATGGTAAAGTAGTGGTTCATTACTCACTTGCTCACGGCTTAACAAACTCAATTCAGTAAGGGGACTGTTAAAAAACCGCCATAAAGCGGTTAATCAAAATGTAAAATAAATGACAATTAATCATCATTTATTTTATGAGCTTTTAAAAACGCCGGTCTACTCATCGCTTTTTGAAGATAGTTTTCAAGTTTTTTGTCCAACGTAATGCCAAATGCTTTTGCAAACATTAATCGATGAGATAAAAAGATATCTGCTAACGTAAAGGTATCACCAATGAGCCATGCATTTGTGTCTTTTAGTTCTATTCTAGACAAAACATCAATGGTTTGTTTTTTAAAGTAATTGATAAATTCTGGCGATTGCTGATCTTCAGGAGTAAACAGTATCTGTTTAGCAAGGCAAGAAAGTGGCGTTTCTAAGTCAGTAATCGAAAAACTAATTAAAGAATTGATAATAGCCTTTTCTTGTAAATTCGCAGGGTATAACGTATTTTGTTTTTTTTCACAAATATAAAGGCATATGGCCAACGTTTCACTTAATGAAAAACTCCCTTCCATTAAAAATGGTACTTTACCAAAAGGATGAGGTGATTTGACGGCCGCATCATCTGTGTGTATTTTAACCCGTATTGCTTCATAAGGAAGGCCTATTTCTTCCAAAGCCCAGATAACAGTTAAAGATCGTGATCCAGGTGCAGTGTATATTTTCAAGCTTCGTCTCCTATTAATAAATTAAATAATCGGTATTGCGTAAAAGTAAGCATTCATTTTTGGTTTAAGTGATCATTGCTTATCGGAACTCTAGATGATCACTTTATTTAAAAAATAGATTGTATAGTTGTTGCTGGATAAAACAAAATCTTTACTGTTACTTTATTTACTAGTTATCCAAAGACAGATGTAAAACTGAATAAATTTTGTCTTTATCGTCTATAGTTTTTTGGTTTATGCTCAAAAAAGAATGGAATGTGGTTAATTTCTATTTAGCTGGATTATGATTTATATTCGTTTTTATTTATAATAATCTAATATTTTGACGGAGTAATAAATTTAAGGGTTACAATATATCCTGAGGGATATTTTTGAAGAAAAGCTGTTTATTAAAACTTGAATTGCGACTAATTGATCAACCTTTAGGAAAGATGGCGGAAGCGCAGAGATTCGAACTCTGGGAGGGTCGCCCCTCGCCGGTTTTCAAGACCGGTGCTTTCAACCGCTCAGCCACACTTCCGCAATGGCTGTGAATATTAAAGGAGACTTATGAATTTGTAAATAGCTATTTTCAATTTTTTCATCGTTTGCTTTAAATTTCATCAAATTTGAGGTGAATATTCGTGTCATGATGCTTTTACCATCAAAATAGTGCCATCATTTCTTTAAATGAGTATAATATGATTTAAATAAAACAGCGTGTTTATAAAAATGTTAAGTCAAATACCAACCGATGATAAAGGTTACCTAAAAAATTGGCAGGATTGGAGCGTTGATTTAGTCCCACTGTTGGCCGCTAAAGAGTCGATAGAATTAACCGATGCGCATTGGGAAGTGATATTATTTGTTCGTGATTTTTATTTAGAATATAAAACTTCACCAGCTATTCGAGCATTAGTTAAAGCTATGGAAAAAAAATTTGGCACAGAAAAAGGTAATAGTCGCTATTTGTATAAGTTATTTCCTGATGGCCCGGCAAAACAGGCAACTAAACTTGCAGGTTTACCGAAACCAGTTAAATGTATCTAAATTTAGTGAATAGATAAAACTCATGATTAGATGGAAAGTCCCATTAATTTTATTAGCTGTACTTAGCTATTTGCAATACTCACTGTGGTATGGCAAAAATAATGTTTATGATTATCAAGATAATGTTCAAATATTAGCAGATCTTCATGAACAAAATGCGCAATTGAAAGACCGTAATGAACAGATGTTTGCTGAAATTAATGATTTGCAGCGTGGTTCGGAAGCGATAGAAGAGCGAGCGCGTAGTCATTTAGGTATGGTCAAGCCCAATGAATATTTTTATCGAATTATTGTTGATTCAAAAACACAACATCGTTAAGGCATAATGCAGTGAATAGGAATTGTAATATTACGGCTATTGTTCCAGCGGCAGGAATAGGTTGTCGAATGCGTAGCCAATTACCAAAACAATATTTAAAAATTGGCTCAATGACGGTTATCGAGCATACCTTAAATAAGTTATTATCACATCCTAAAATAGCACAAATTATCGTTGTTATTAGCCCTGAAGATGTGATGTTTAACACACTAGCTATTGCTGCGCATGATAAAATAAACGTTACGATAGGTGGTAAAACTCGTGCCGAATCTGTATTAGCTGGTTTACATTTGTTGCAAGATGATGATTGGGCTTTAGTGCACGATGCAGCTAGGCCTTGTGTTCATTATGACGATATTACGCGTTTAATTGATATTGTGTTAAATTCACAGCAAGGCGGCATTTTAGCCACTCGCGTCAGTGATACGATAAAGCGTGCCTATCAAGACAATGATAAAATAATTGAACGTTCAGAAGATAGAACGCATTTATGGGCAGCTGCAACCCCTCAATTATTTACAGCTAAAGTACTCAAATCATGTTTACTTAATGCGTTGAATAATCATATAACTATCACCGATGAAGCTTCTGCTATTGAGTATTGTGGAGGGCATCCTATATTAGTTGAATGTCGCCGAGACAATATAAAAATTACTCAACCTGAGGATTTAGCATTAGCTACTTTTTATTTAACTCATTCAACTTTAAAGTAGGTACCAGTATGAGAATAGGGCATGGATTTGATGTTCATAAATTTGGTGGTGATGGACCAATTACTCTCGCCGGCGTGAAAATTCCTTATCAATATGGTCTGATAGCGCATTCCGATGGCGATGTGGTATTACATGCTATTACCGATGCTTTAATCGGTGCATTAGCGTTAGGTGATATTGGAAAGTTTTTTCCTGATAACGATCCGCAATACTTAGGTATAGACAGTCGCATATTATTAAAAAAAGTTTATAGCACAATACAAGCTAAAGGGTATCAACTGGTTAATTTAGATACCACAATAATTGCACAGGAACCAAAAATGCGCCCCCATATTGATCAAATGCGGATTAATATTGCCGAAGATCTGAATGTTCATTTTGATCAAATTAGTGTTAAAGCAACAACCACTGAACAATTGGGCTTTACTGGGCGTAAAGAAGGCATTGCTTGTGAAGCAGTAGTGTTATTAACTAAAATAGTTAAAGACAATTAAATTGAAAAAAATAGGTAGTATCTGTGTTAGCTGAACTAAATTATTTTTATGGAAAACCCACCACAATTGGCCAGTATAAACAAAAATTTGAAGATTTTGTTGTTACAGAAGATCTTGGTTTTGAGTTGACCAACGATGGTGAACATGTTTTTGTTTTTTTACAAAAACGTGATTGTAATACCATTTTTGTTGCCGAGCAGTTGGCAAAATATGTCGGTATTTCGGCTAAATTTGTGAGTTATGCAGGGTTAAAAGATCGTCAAGCTGTCACTCAACAGTGGTTTAGTTTACATATGCCAGGTCAAGCTACGCCTGATTTTTCGAATTTTAATTTAGATGGATGTAAAATACTAAAAGTAACTCGCCATAATAAGAAATTAAAAATAGGTGCATTAAAAGGCAACTATTTTAATATCAACCTAACATCATTAAGCAATAAATCCGAAATTGAATCAAAATTAGCTTTGATTATACAATTTGGTGTACCAAATTATTTTGGTGAACAACGTTTTGGTCGTGAGCAAAATAATGTTGTTCAAGCAATAAAATGGGCCAATGGTGAAATATCTGTTACTGATCGTAAAAAGCGTAGCTTTTATCTTTCCGCTGCTCGAAGTGCAATTTTTAATAATATTGTCAGCCAACGAATTGCACAGAATTTGCATCAAACAGTGCTTGATGGTGATATATTACAGCTTGCTGGTCGTGGCAGTTGGTTTGTTGCCCAAGCTGAAGAGTTACCCTCTTTACAACAACGTGTACATCAAGGTGAAATCAATATAACAGCACCTATGGTTGGTGATTCGCCATTAGGGACAACATCTGTCGCTTTTGAATTTGAGCAATCTTGTCTACAAAGTTGGTCTAATTTTAACTCATTATTTGCCAAAGAGCGCGTTGAAACAGCAAGACGTTCGATAGTCGTTTATCCATCACAATTGAGTTGGCAATGGTTAGATGATAATAATGTTAATTTGAAATTCTATTTACCATCAGGTTGTTATGCAACAAGCGTGATACGTGAATTGATAATAGGAAGTGAGTAAATACATGCAAAGTTTAAAAATGCAATCTTTAATTAAATTGTTGCGTCAGCAAGGAATCAAAGATGAGCGTGTCTTAACAGCGTTTGCTGCTATTCCTAGGGAGCATTTTGTTGATGAGGCACTTTCTCATCAGGCTTATGATAATCGGTCTTTACCTATTGGTAGTGGGCAAACTATTTCACAACCTTACATTGTCGCCAAAATGACAGAATTATTGAAACTAGAACCCCATTCAAAAGTACTTGAAATTGGAACAGGCTCGGGTTATCAAACGGCGATATTAGCTAAGTTAGTCGATCATGTTTGTTCTGTAGAAAGGATTAAAAGTTTGCAATGGAATACTAAACGGCGTTTAAAACAGTTAGATCTTCACAATATTTCAACGCGTCATGGAAATGGCTGGTTAGGTTGGCCTGAACGAGGTCCTTTTGATGGTATTATTGTTACGGCTGCTGCATCTGAAGTGCCTAGTAAATTACTCGAACAATTAGCCGATAAAGGTCGATTGGTTATACCGGTAGGTAATGAACATAAACAAATTTTGCAGGTTATTGAACGAAACGGTGATAATTTTATTGTCAATAATGTTGGTGATGTTAAGTTTGTTCCGTTAGTAAAAGGTGATATTGAATAACCAAAGCCATCAAATTGATTGATGGCTTTTATTTAATACATTTGGATTGTATTCTAGGCCTTTCTTATTTGTGGCGATCTCAAGTGAGTTTGGTAATTGTTACGTATTACGTTTTATACTAACTATATAATCTATATTTTATAGATTCTTATTTGGGCGTTTTACTTTCCTTTAGTATCCTTTTATTCTAAAACGTGAAATTGAACTTCTATACCTGACTCAAGCGTAACAATTTACTGTTTTTGTTCAGAATGTTTCCATTCACAAATTCCATAAATAGCATTGAACAAATAAATCAGGTATTGAGTTGCAATGATAATATTATTGGTATAAATATTTAAACCAATAACCAAGACATTCAAAATCACCCACAAATACCAATTGAATGAATATCTCATCATCAGTAAAAGTTGAGCAACCACACCTAATCCAAAAATAAAACAGTTTGTAATCAGTTGATATATTGTATTATCTACGCCAATAGCATTAGTTAAATAGACATTAAAAAAGACAGCTATAATCAGAAAAATAAGGGTATATAAAAAAGCTTGCTCACTAAGTGATCGAACTTTGACATGTTGATGACTATCCAGGTTTTTTTGCCAAGTGATTAATCCATAAACATGTGAGCCAAAATAGTAAAAAGTAGGCAAGCCTGCACCAATATTGCCACCAAGAAAGTTAGCGCAACACTCAGCGACTACAGCTAGCATTCCTAGCACATTCCCTAAGTTTTTGCGTTTAGCTAATAAGATTACACATAACAATCCACAAAATGCACCAGCATACGACACGGCATAACGTAAATTGAAATTATTAAATGGATCTGTATATAAAAAAGCTAAGGTGACACAAAGTACACAGAAGTAAGGATAAAATCGATTACGTCCTATAGTGATAATAAAATTGGCTAATTTATTCATGATTAAGACTCTTCATCGTTAATAAGTTGATTGACTAGTTCAATACAGCGTAAATATCGTTCATCATAGTCAGGTGAATCGATTTGAACATAACTAATATGGTTTTTTTCTAATAATGAGATAAGTAGTTGCTGAAAGTCCTTTCGCTGTTTTGGGCTGCCTAAACTACGTAATCCATCAGCAACCCAAGGGGTGTTATTACCTAACAAAATGACCAGATCAAATCGATAGTTGTTGATCATGGCTTGTAAAAATGGATGCTCTTTACCTTCATATTTTTTGCAAAATGCTTGTGTGGTAATAAAATCAGTATCAATGAACGACACTTTATTGGCATGTTTGATTGCAAAATCGATATATTGTGCATGTCCTAAAGCAATTTTATCGTAATCTGCATATTGCAATGCTCGTTCATCCCCACCAAGTTGAGAAAATACATAATCACGACCATATTCCCAAGCGCTAGTGGTATTAAACATATTGGCTAACTTATTGACTAATGTCGATTTACCACTTGATTCACCACCAAGAATAGCAATAGTTCGTACAAAAAACGGTCTAACTTCAGTTGGAATATATTGCCAATTTTTTAAAGGGGCTTGGCGAATTTGAGTGCCACTTACTTGCATAAATCGGCGTGTAGGATCAATAAGTACGGTATCTAAATCGAATAAATCTTTATACATCGCTACATCTTGTGGTTCACTGGAATAGACACAACTAGGATTAATGCCTTTTTCCTTAAATAACTTTTTAACGCGATCACTCCACTCATTCCAACCATTTGGATATGAAGGAATACCATCTTCTTCTAAAAGCTCAATATGGATATTTTTTTGATATTTAAACGTTTGTAATAACCAACGAATCCGATCGTTAATTGTTGGTTGGCGTGACATTGCACTTTGTTTAAATAGCGCCATATCTCGCATCGTATCGGAACAAAGAATCACATAAAGTTCGTCAACTTGGCTAATAGCTCGTTGAATAAGATAAATATGGCCAGTATGTAGTGGATAAAACTTGCCAAAAATAACGCCTACTTTTTTATGTTTACAATTGGGATCAATTTGCAAATAGTGATGGAGTGATTGTAACTTTTGAGCACTAGGATTTTTGATTTTATCATTAATTAGTTGGCTCAAATAACCTTTGGTCATTTGGCAGGCATCAGCAACTGTTTGTAACGATAAATTTTTGCGTTTTATGGCTGTTTTTAAATAACTAAAACCATTCATATCGCCCCCTTATCTTTTGTTTTTTATCTGAAACAAAATTTACAATATTATAATTAAATGTTCAATATATTAAACAAAAATTTTTCTTGATTTAATGAATTGATTTTAATTTGATAGAAATTCAATCAAAAATAGTAAATACTAGTTAGTCAAATTCATTCATTAGACAATTTTGTTGGTATGGTTAACCGGCTTTATTCTCTTGTTTAGAAGATAAAAATATTGAATAAAAGGAGAAAAAATGAACATATACAAGCTTACTTTTTTTATTGCGTTAGCTTCAAGCAATGTTTTTGCCAATAATGTTTCGTTGAATAAAGTGACAGTTTTTTTACAAGGTGCTGAATTACAAGGTCAGTCAAATGTAACTTTAATAAAAGGTGAAAATGAGATTTTACTAACCAACATTGCTAATAGTGTTAATCCTCATTCCATTAATGTTGGGTTTAGTAATGATGCAAATATTAAAATATTGTCAATCGGCGTTAATAATCAAGATCCCGATAATAATGAAGATAGTGCAGAAATGAAATCTTTATTAGACAAATTACAACAATTACAAAATACCCATGATAGAACAGCAATTGAATTAAGTGCAGTTGACCAGCAAATTGCACTACTAAAAAATAATCGACTTGATCAATTAGTTAAAAGTGATCATGATGATCTTAACAACATGAAAAATGTGTTAGATTTTGTTAAAACCAATTTGGTAACCTTTCTCAATGAACAAAATAAATTACAAAAAGAACTTGCTCAGACAAATACACAAATCGCCGATATTCAAGAAAAAATCGATAACCTTAAAAATGAGTCAACCAATGGTTTAACAAATGTCATTAATGTAAAAGTCTACTCAGATAAAGCAATCACTTTACCAGTGACATTATCTTATGTCATTAATGATGCTGGTTGGTCTCCTGTATATGATATTCGTGTTGCCGATATTAATTCTAACTTGCAATTAACTTATAAAGCGGATATTTATCAAAATAGTGGTTTAGATTGGCAAAATGTCGATTTTAGTTTATCTACATCAAACCCTAAAGAAGGCATAACTGCACCTAAGTTAATGCCTTGGCAAATTGATGTATTTTCTGAAAAAAATGGCCCTTTTTTAGCTAGCAGTGAAAAAAGATATAATGATATTAGTACCACTGCTGTAAAAACCTTAGATCGTCTGGCTTTTGAAAGCGCTTCAGATAATGTGTTGATTGACAATTTGGGTATTAATACTCATTTTAATGTAAAATTACCTTATACGATAAAATCTAACAGTTACGGTAATATACTTACTTTACAAAATAAAGAAGTTCTGGCTCAATATCATTATATTGCTTCGCCAAAATTAAGTAGCAATGTATATTTAGAAGCGCAAATTTCTGATTGGGATAAATTGAATCTTTTACCTGGAAAATCGACAGTATTTTTTAATGGCGATTATCTAGGTGAAAGTTTTATTACAACCAAAGGCGTGAAAGATACACTGGATCTGTCCCTTGGACATGATAAAAATATTTTTATTTCACGCGATCGAAATTTAAATGAAACATCAAAGCCTTCCTTCTTTGGTGATGATATATCGCAAAAATATGCTTACACCATTGATGTTAAAAATAATAAATCGTTACCAATAGATATTGTTATTTACGATCAATTGCCTGTAATTTTAAATAAAATAGTCAAGCTTGAAGATGCAAAATATGACGACGCAATTTATGATAAAGAAAGTGGTTTATTGTCTTGGCAATTAAAATTAAACCCTAAAGAAACTAAAAATCTTAATTTGAGCTTTAAGCTAACTTATCCAAAGGATAAAGTGAGTGAAATTTCAGGGTTATAAACACGATCAGATAAAACGAATAACGTATGCTAACACAGTGGTTAAATCAGTTTAAACAAAATAGTCAAATTAATTTACTTGATATTCATTTAGCGCTGTTTTTATCAAAAAAATCACAGCTAACTGATGATATTGTCGTTAAACGTTTGGCTTTTTTGGTTTTATTGCTCAGTTTTGAGGTAAGAGCGGGGCATGTTTGTTTGGATATTTCCCAAATAAACGAGCAAAACTATGATCCGCAGCTTTGGCGTGATTTAGCTTCCCCCACTTTGCAAGATTGGTTAACCACTATTTTGCAAGCACAAAATAATCAGATAATCAGCGACGGCACGTTGCTTTCACCGCTTGTATTTATTGATAATAGACTCTATTTTCAACGTATGTACCTAGATGAAAAGCAAGTTGCATCTTATTTTAATCAACCCTCATCTGAACAACAATTAGCATCACAGGCTGATTTAATTACGATTTTAGATCAATTATTTACTCAACGATCGGCGTCCATTGATTGGCAAAAAATCGCTGTGGCAGTGGCGTTAACGCGTAAAGTGGCTATTATTTCGGGTGGACCTGGTACCGGTAAAACCACAACAGTGGCTAAAATATTAGCTGGCATTTTGTTAACCAATCCTAATTCTCGCATTGTTGCAACTGCTCCAACGGGGAAAGCTGCATCAAGGTTAACAGAATCACTTAGCCAAGCCATAGCACAATTGCCTGTTAATCAAAAAATTAATATTAAGGCAGAAGCCATTACTTTACATCGTTTATTGGGCGCTAAAGCAGATAATCGTTCATTTCATTATAATAAACAAAATCCTCTTCACGTTGATGTATTGGTGATTGATGAAGCATCAATGGTTGATCTTAATATGATGTCGCGAGTGATTGATGCATTACCCGTTGCGGCACGTTTAATTCTATTAGGAGACAAAGACCAACTTTCATCGGTTGAGGCTGGCGCGGTATTTGGTGATCTTTGCGCTTTTATTGGTAAAGGCTATAGCCCTTCACGCGCCAAGGAGCTAACGCAATTAACCGGTTATGTTGTGCCGAGTGAGCAGAAAGTTGCAACAATTACCGATAGTATATGCTTATTACAAAAAAGTTACCGATTTGATCAAACCTCAGGTATTGGTGTATTGGCTAATGCGGTAAAAGAGGGCAGTGTTAGCAAGGTAAAAGCACTGCTCAGGAATGCTGAATTTAATGACATTCATTTCTATAATTTAACATCAAAACAGACCTATCAGTCTATTTTAAATGAAAGTGTTAAACATTATTCAGATTATTTAAAGGCAATCAAGTCTAGTGGTGATAATGATATTATGTCCATTTTAGCTAAGTTTGCCAACTATCGCCTGCTTTGTGCTTTGCGATCAGGAATGTTCGGTGTTAGCGGCTTAAACTCACAAATTGAATCTCTATTAGCTAACCATAAGTTAATTCACATAAAAAATAAAGAAGCATGGTATATCGGCCGTCCTATTATGATTTTACGTAATAGTGCCGCATTAGGGTTATATAATGGTGATATTGGCATAGCCCTACCTGCTGAGCATGATAGTAGTAAATTACGTGTTTATTTTCCTTTTGCTGATGGTTCTATCAAAGGGTTTTCACCCTTCAGGTTACCTGAGCATGAAACGGCTTATGCAATGACTATTCATAAATCACAGGGTTCAGAATTTGATGATGTAAATATTATATTGCCAACTGATTATTCACCATTACTCAATCGCTCTTTACTTTATACTGCAATTACGCGAGCTAAAAAAACTGTATCGATTTATGCCGATACTCAAATTTTAGCGCTTTCCGTCAAAAGTCAAATACATCGTGAAAGTGGGTTAGCTCAACAAATAGAAAATACTTGCCCATAACATAGTGATGGTAACGTTTTTAGTCTAAAAAGTTTGCTAATTGTTTTAGTCAATAATAGCGCTAAGCTGTTTAAGTTCGTAAATATAATTAGCGGGTAGGATAATTTAGGTAGTCTAGACATAGCTTCTGGAATAATTTGTTATGCATTTTTAAAATACCAAATTGATGGTGCATAGTTTATTATTTTCTTAAATCAATCCTTATTTATTGTTAAGCTATTTAGATATATCTCATTACTGGCAATATTTGACTTGCAAAGATAACTCATCAATTTTAGTGAAGGTTTTTTGTCAAACTAACTAGATAAAAATAAACGTTGTTAATGTATAATGAGGAATGATTTATCTACATAATTTTTTTTATGTAGATGATAAGCAGTAATCTAGGTAAACAGCACTTGCTATATTAACCAAGTGCTGTTTATTTTTATGATGATAATTAATGAATAATCTTTGCTAAAAAGTCTTTAGCACGATCTGATTGTGGATTAGTAAAGAATTGCTCTTTTGATGTGTCTTCGATGATCTCACCTGCATCCATAAAGATAACACGATGTGCAACTTTACGAGCAAAGCCCATTTCATGCGTCACTACCATCATAGTCATACCTTCATAAGCTAACTCTACCATAACGTCCAACACTTCATTAACCATTTCAGGATCGAGTGCAGATGTTGGTTCATCAAATAACATAACAATAGGATCCATACAAAGTGCACGGGCAATTGCTACTCGTTGCTGTTGTCCACCAGAAAGCTGAGCAGGGTATTTATCTGCATGCGCCAGTAAACCTACACGTTCTAATAGATTTAAAGCTTTTTCACGCGCCTCTTCATCTGCTCTTCCCAATACTTTGATTTGAGCAAGGGTTAAGTTTTTTAATATTGTTAAATGGGGAAATAATTCAAAATGCTGAAACACCATGCCTACTTTAGATCGAAGTTTAGCTAGGTTGGTCGATTTATCCGTGATTTCTGTGCCATCTATAATAATTTTACCCTTTTGTACAGGTTCTAAACCATTTACAGTTTTAATTAGTGTTGATTTTCCTGAGCCAGATGGGCCACAAACAACGACTACTTCGCCTTTTCCCACTTTTGTTGAGCAGTTCTTTAATACTTGAAATTGTCCATACCATTTTGATACATTTTCTAAGGAGATCATCGATTTATCCCTTTTTTGAAATAATTAACTAAACGTGAAGCAGTAAAACAAATTATAAAATAACTTGCTGCTGCAAAAATAATCATAGAATATTTTACCGTGCCACCTTGCACGTTGCCGATTTGTGTCACACTTGCGCCAAATAAATCAATCAAGCTCATGACATAAACTAAAGATGTATCTTGGAATAAGATAATACCTTGAGTGAGTAATAGCGGTACCATTGATCTAAATGCTTGCGGTAAAATGATTAATCGCATCGCTTGCGCTTTGGTCATACCGAGTGCGTAAGCAGCGTGATATTGGCCTTTAGCGACAGCGTTAATACCTGCGCGAATAATTTCAGAATAGTAAGCTGCTTCAAATAAAGCAAAGGCAATCATTGCTGATACAACGCGAACATCGGCATAAGGTGGTAAGTTAAATACATATTTAATAACTTGCGGAAGCGCTAAATAGAACCATAACAGTACTAAAAGTAGTGGGATGGAACGAAATAAATTCACATAGCATTTAGCAAATATGTTAAGTATTTTGTTATTTGATAAACGCATTAATGCAAGCACTGTTCCCCAAACAATGCCAAAAACGACCGCATTGAGTGTAATTCTTGTGGTCAACCATAAACCACTTAATAAAAGATGATAGTTGTCTGATACTAATGAAGGTATATTAGCAATCCAATCGAATAACTGCATTTTATCCTCCATGATTCATGTTAGGTAAGCGCGTATGTTTTTCAACAATTCGCATAATAGTCAGTACTGCATAATTGATTAACATAAATGCAATAGTGACGCCACAAAGTATCTCCACAATACTATTAGTCGATTCATTAATGCGATCAATTTGACCAATGAGATCGATTAGCCCAATAGTTGACGCCACAGATGAATTTTTAATGATATTCGTCATTTCTGAGGTTAATGGTGGAATTATACGTCTATAAGCATTAGGTAATAGAATGTATATGTATGCTTGACGATTCGTTAATCCAAGTGCGATAGCCGCATAACGTTGACCTTTAGGTAAAGTCTGAATACCTGTTCTTACTTGTTCTGCGATACGTGCTGAAGTAAATAATCCTAAAGCAATTGCTGCTGTGATAAAAGAGCTGACATTTGGCGATAAGCCAGATATAAACCATGTTTTTAAGCTACCTGTTAAAATTTCTGGAAATAACATATACCATAAAAACATCTGTACAAGTAATGGAATATTACGAAACAGCTGAATATAACTTGCCGCAAAGTTATTAAGAAACTTATTGTCAAGTGTTCGGCATATCCCGACCAAAGATCCTAACACAAAGGCAATGATCCAAGCGGTCACAGCTAACGACACTGTCACAAAGATGCCATCTAATAGCCAGTTTAAGTAAATCCCATCACCATAAGGGGTGGGTTCAAAAAATAGTGTCCAATTAAAACTCATAATATATTTAATTCACTAATTTAGGTTATGTACTAAATGTTAATACATTTAGTACATGGATTAGAAAGATAAGAATAGTATTAATCTAATGCTTTATCATTAGGATTTGCAAACAGCTCAACCATTTTTGGTGAAATTTCAAGTGCCATGTTGGCGCCTTTTGGTGGAACAGGTTGAGTGAACCATTTGTTGTAAGATTCAAGTGCTTTTCCTGATTTTTGTGCGTCAGAAATAGTTTTGTCCATTAATTGTTTAAATTGAACATCACCTTTTCTTAACATACAGCCATAAGATTCATAAGATAATGGCTCGCCAACAATTTTCCAATCATTTGGTTTTATTGCACGCGAACGTTCCCCAGCAAGTAACGCATCATCCATTAAAAATGCTTCAGCACGTCCTGTTTCAAGCGCATTAAATGCATCACCATGATCTTTAGGAGTAATAATACGAATACCTAGGTTTTCTTTAGCATTGATTTGATTTAAACGAATTTCAGACGTAGTGCCGGCAGTGGTAACCACATTTTTGCCTTTAAGATCTTCAATACTTTTAATATTACTGTCCGCTTTTACTAAAAAGCGCGTACCAACAATAAAAATACTATCTGAAAAATCGACAGTTTTTTGACGTTCAAGATTATTCGTTGTCGAACCGCATTCAAAATCATAAGTGTAGTTATTTAGTAGTTGAATACGTGTTTTAGACGTAACTGGTAAATATTTTACTTTAAGATTTGGTAAATTAAGTTCTTTTTTAACTGCATCGACAATTAAATTAGAATAATCTTGCGAATAACCAATAACTTCTTGATTATCACCGTAGTAGGAAAACGGAATTGACGATTCGCGATGACCAACAACAATCACACCACTTTCTTTGATTTTAGCTAATGTACCACTGAGTTCTTCTGCAACTGCAGTTCCAGCCATTAGACCTAACATTGCAAATGATAAAACTAATTTGGTTAATTTTGTTTTTTTGTTCATAGTCATCTCCTACTGTTTATTTTGTATCATATTAAATTTATTTAATATTTTTACAAAGGGCGTATATTATAACTTATTTTTTAGCATAAAAGTACTTTTTACTGTTTATTTATAGATTATTGGAGCTAGATACATTAATTGATATTTTGCATTTTTAGCAATTAATGAAGCCTCAGGTTTTAGTTGGAACTCAATTTAATTTAAGCAATAATTATGCCAGTATCTTAAATTATGAACGTTTTTTTATAAAAGTGATAATACACATGAATAGGATAAGAACATAATAAGGTAGATTTCCCCATCTTGCATAAGGGGTTAAACCAGTGGTTGGGGATAATGTTGCATTTAACACACCTTCAGTAAATGCAGGTATTTGCTGAATAATATAGCCTTTTTTATCAATAATTGCAGTTATGCCATTATTGGTACTACGGATTAAGGGTCTGCCAAACTCTAATGCTCTTGCTTGTGCCATTTGTAGATGTTGTTTTGGCCCAATACTATCACCAAACCAAGCATCATTTGATACAGTCAGTAAAAAATCAGTATCCTGTTGAAAGTTATGCCATATGTAATTAGATAAAATCACTTCGTAGCAGATTGCCGTTGTAAATTTAAATCCTTGCATTGTTAATTGGGGTTGCTTTTTATCGCCTTGTTTCATTGATGACATAGGAATGTCTAGCAATGCGGCAATCGGTTCAAGTACAGATTCTAACGGAATAAATTCACCAAAAGGGACTAAATGATGTTTTTGATAACGATTGGTTGTTGGATACTGATAAGCTTCTTTACCTCCTAACACTAAGAGCGTATTGTAAATATCACCGTTAGCTTGGTCTTCAGCGTTTTTTAAACGGTAATCAATAATACCCACCGCTATTTCGGAACCTTTAGCTCTCGCTTGGTTATCTAAATAATATAAAAATGGTTGTTGATTTATCTCGAAGTCAGTAATGCTCGCTTCTGACCAGATAATGATTTTATCTTTGCCTAATGATTGTTGTGTGAGTTGATAATAAGTTTTTAACGTGCTTTCCAATTGTTCACTATTCCAACGTAATGATTGTGGAATATTGCCTTGGATTAACGAAAAGTTGGCTATACGATTCTGATCTACAGTTGTCCAATTAATATCTTTGAGTGAAATTGGTGCAATAAAGATCGCTATTAGTGCAATTATCGCACCAAGCACGTGCTTTTTATGAACCTTGGAGCGCAATTGGTGTAAAATATAAAGTATTAATCCACAGATAATACTAGTAATTAAGTTAACCCCTTCTATACCAATAATAGGAAAATATGCACGCAAAGGGCTATCTAGTTGGCTATATCCAAGCTCTAGCCAAGCAAATCCTGTTAAAATATAGCCACGTAGAAATTCGCTAAATTGCCAAATTACAGGTGCAGTAATAACAAGTTGTTTAAAAGAAAAGGCAGGAGCATAGCGATCCAGCGTTCTTAATAACAGTGCAAAGAGCATTGGATAAAGCGATAAATAGGCAATTAATAGTCCCAATATGACAATAGCCATTGCGGTGGGTAATTCACCATATTGTTTGATACTGATATAAATCCAATGCACACCACCAACAAAATAACCTATTCCCCAAGTTAATCCTATCAATAAGGCCTGTTTCTTGGATTTATCAGCAATCAACCATAATAGACCAATAAATGAGATAAAAGCTAACGGCCAAATATGAAAAGGCGCATAACTAAAAACAGCTATGCCCCCCAAAATTAAACTTAGGAAAAGGTGTTTAAGCATTTTCTGGTAGCTCTAAATTAGGTATAGTTGCACCTTCAGGAATTGTTACATGTAATTGAATGATACGCCGGCGATCGACTATCGTCACTTTAAATTGATAGCCATCAATCAAGATACTTTCGCCGCGTAACGGTAAACGACCGAAGTGTTGCATAACCAGTCCACCAATGGTATCCATTTCATCATCACTAAATGAAGTAGCAAAAATTTCATTGAAGTCCTCAACAGGTGTAAGCGCTCGGACGGTATAAACGGATTGAGATAAACGACGAATATTACGATCTTCGACTTCATCGTATTCATCTTCGATATCACCAACAATCAGCTCTAGAATATCTTCGATAGTAACCAGTCCTGATATACCACCAAATTCATCAATGGCCATTGCCATATGGTAACGCTGCATACGAAACTCTTTCAACATATGGTCAACACGTTTACTTTCGGGCACAATGACCGTTGGTCGTAGGATTTTTTTTAAATCAAAATCAGCAACACCTTGGCGAATAAAAATCAGTAAATCTTTGGCAAGTAGCACACCTTCGATGTGATCTCTATCTTCACTGATCACAGGATAACGGGAATGCCCATGTTCAGAAATGATATCTAAACATTGATCAAGCGTGTAATTGTCTTTGATTGTGATTATTTGAGAGCGGGGAATCATAATGTCACGAACGCGTTGTTCTGCAATATCCATCACACCTTCAATCATATCAAGCGTATCAGGATCGATGAGTTCGTTTTCTTCTGCTTCGCGGATAACTTCGATCAGTTCTTCTTTATCTTTTGGTTCTGAATTAAATAACTGACTTAACCATAGTGTAAACCCTTTTTTGGTTCTCCGGTGATTATCATCACTCATTTGCTCTCTTCCTTTGTTTTGATTTATTAATTAATTGGTTGTGGTAGATAGTTATATTAACTAAATGCTTACATTAGTCAATTGGTTGATAAGGATTATCAAAGCCTAATTGCCGCATAATGTCTATTTCAATATTTTCCATTTCTTCGGCTTCTTCGTCAAGGATATGATCATAACCTAATAGGTGTAAGCAACCATGAACGATCATATGTGCCCAGTGTGAAGTTAGTGATTTATGTTGCTCTTGCGCTTCAGCTTCTACCACCTGCTTACATATGATTAAATCGCCTAATAGTGGCACATCAATTTCAATCGGTGATTCAAATGGAAAAGATAATACATTAGTCGGTTTATCTTTATGGCGATAAGTATTGTTTAGCTGTTGGCTTTCAGCTTGGTCAACAATGCGGATGGTAATTTCTGCTTGATCCATAAATTGTGGTAAAATCACATCTAACCACTGCATTATTTGTGTTTCGCTTGGTAGGTTGTCAGTTTCTTCACTTGCGATTTGCAAATCTAAAATAATTTCGCTCATTTTATTTTCCTAATGACGATTATTCACGATGATAAGGGTGATTGGTGGTCAAGCTCCAAGCGCGATATAAACTTTCGGCAACAATTACCCGTACCAGTGGATGGGGCAAAGTAAGTGGAGAAAGTGACCAACTCTGTTCAGCTGCAATTTTACATGCAGGAGAAAGACCTTCAGGACCACCAATCAGTAAGCTCACATCGCGACCATCGGTTTTCCAGCGCTCTAATTGTTGAGCTAAATTGTGTGTTGTATATGCTTTACCAGGAATATCGAGTGTGACAATGCGATTACCTTTACCGCAAGCATTTAACATCATTTCACCCTCTTTATCTAAAATGCGGACAATATCCGCATTTTTGGTGCGCTTACCGGCAGGAATTTCAATTAGTTCTAAAGGCATATCTTTAGGAAAGCGGGAACAATAATCATCAAAAGCTGTTGTAACCCAATGAGGCATTTTGTTGCCAACAGCAATAAGTTGAATCTTCACTAGATTAACTCCACAGTTTTTCCAGTTCGTATAGTTGTCGGCTTTGTTCCTGCATAATATGTACGATAACTGAATCCATATCAACCACTACCCAATCTGCATCATTTTGACCTTCACTACCTAAGACCAAATATCCTTGTTTTTTTGCTTCATCGAGTAAATGTCCAGCTATTGAGGCAACGTGACGATTAGACGTACCAGTACAGATAATCATATAATCTGTAATACTTGATTTGCCTCGCACATCTAGGGTAACAATGTCTTTGCCTTTTAGATCATCAATTTTATCAATAATAAAATCTTGTAACGATTGTTGCAAAATAATCTCTCTACTGTTAAATATAAAGCGTCATTATAGCATATTTTTTAAATAGAATGGTGGTGATAATACGCCGAACTTTTGGTAGCAAAATTAATTTAGCCGTTTACTCACTTAACAATCACTAGCTATCCCCAATAAACGTTGTGATCATTGGGGAGTAGGGAAATGTAATTATAACTTAAAGTGTAATAACCCGATCAAATAATGGATTATTGGTTAAACGATGAGTAACCATAAGTAACGTTTTTCCAGCACATGTCTGTTTAATTAATTGAATTATCTGCTGTTCAGTTTGTTGATCGAGACTTTCAGTTGGTTCATCCATCAAGATCAAAGGCGAGTTGTGGAGTAAAGCTCTTGCGATACCTATTCGTCGAATTTCGCCTCCCGATAATGTTCGTCCACCTTGTCCAAGCGGTAAATCTAATCCTTGTTCGGCTGCAAGTAGTTTGTCCAATTCGACTTGATGTAATACCTCTATTAATTGCTTATCTGATGCTTGGTTATTACCAATGAGTAGATTTTGACGAAGGCTATCACTAAAAATAGTGATAACTTGGGGTACAACGGCAATAACTTTGCGCAAAGTTGGCTCATCGAGTTGTTCGATAGGCGTGTTATTAATAAAAATAGTACCAGAATTGGGTTGCCAGCTACGCGTGACTAAACTTAGTAATGTTGATTTGCCGCAACCGGTTTTACCCACTAATGCTATATGTGCACCAGCTTCAACCGTTAATGAAAAATGGGTTAATATCGCAAAAGGTTGATTTGGATAACAAAAATTTATGTTATCAAATTGTAATTTTGCTGAATTTAAATCAATTGTTTTGCCATGTTCAACAAACTGTATATCGGGTGTTTGGTTGAAAATATTTGTTGTACGTTTTGCCGAGGCAATGACTTGACCTAAAAAGATAAATGCCCCTGGAATTGGCATTAAAATTTCGTTACTGGCAAGGCAAACAAATACAAATAATGCAACAAGCGGTGATAAGGTATATTGGGTTATAAGCCAAAGCACCAGTAATGTTAAAAAGCCTGCAATTAGTATAACCAGAGCGGTTGATAATGCCACTAAGGTTGATTGGCGTTGTTGATTGTAAAGCCAGTTAGATTCAAGTTCATCTAGTTTAACTCGGTAACGGCACTGTGCGTTAAATAAAATGAGCTCAGCTTGCCCTTGTAAATAATTGATTAACAGCGATCGATACTCACTTTGTTGCTGAGCTAGCTGTTCACCCAATTGCTTACCAGCATAATAAAAAATAATGGGCACAGCAAGTAGGGTCACCGTAAGTATAATACAAATGATTAATGCAATGGGTAGATTAATGGTACTTAATCCAATAAATAGCAGCACAATCATGACTAATGCCGTTACAATTGGTGAAAATAATTTTAAATAAAGATGATCTAGTGCATCAATATCAACAATAAAACGATTAAGTAAGTCAGCTTTTTGATAATGCGCTAATTGATTAGCACTTAGCGGCAATATTTTTTTAAAGGCTAACGTTCTTAAATACGCTAAAATTTTAAAGGTCGTGTTATGATCCACTAAGCGTTGCATATAGCGTGAAGCTGTTCGTGTAATTGCTGCCGCACGTACACCTGCCGCCGGTAACATATAATTAAACGTATACAAACCTGCAACACCCACTACCGCTGTTGAGGCTAAAAACCAACCGGATAAAGATAATAAAAAAACACTGGCAAATAACGTCAGTATAGACAGTGATAATCCCAAAATAATTTGCCAAAAATAGTGTTTATACAGTGCAATATAGGGGCGTAAAATGGCTAACATGCATGCTCCTTGCCGTTAATACTCTGTAGTTTTCCCTGTGACAATTGCCATATTTGATCATACTGTTGCATATCTTCATTTTGGTGAGTAATGGTAATCGTGTTGATCGCAATATGTTGTTGATCAATTTGCTGTACCGTTTGCTTATCTAAGCTGGCTGTGGGTTCGTCAAGAATCAATAATTGACACGGTTTTAACATTGCTCTAGCTAACGCTATACGTTGGGCTTGCCCAACTGATAGTCTCACTGCATCTTCCCCTACTTGTGTATCTATACCAGAGGGCAATTTGGCTATAACATCTAGTAATTGCGCTTTTTTTATGACGGTTTCGAGTTCTTGGTCTGATGCATTTTGTTTACCCAGTAAAATGTTTTCGCGCACAGTGCCATTAATTAAGTAAGGATTTTGACCAATCCAACTAATTTGTTGTTGCCATGTTTTGATCTCTATTTGGCTAAATTCAATATCATTAATGGTTAGCGATCCTTGGTAGGGTAAAAAGCCCAATAATACATTCATTAATGACGTTTTGCCTTCACCACTGGTTCCTATCAAAGCTAGATTGAACGGTGCCTTTAGCGTGAAAGTTAAAGGCCCTACAATAGGCAAGCCTTCGCTAGACATGACGATTAAATTAGTTGCTTTAATCGTCTGTAATGTTTGCTTAAATTCAATATTGGTTTGTAAGTTATGACTTGCTTGTTTTGGTTGCTGTTGGCTTAAAAATGTTTCGATATTATCGGCCGCTGCAATCGCTTCTGCTTTGGCATGATAATATGTGCCAAGATCGCGTAGTGGTTGAAAATATTCAGGCGCTAAGATAAGCGCAAAAAAGCCTGCAAATAACGTCACTGTGCTATTGTATGAACCAAAATTAAATTCACCTAGATAAGAAAAACCAAAATAGACTGCAACAATTGCAATTGATATTGAAGTGAAAAATTCTAATACCGCAGAGGATAAGAATGCTACTTTTAATACTTGCATGGTTTTGATGCGAAAATCTTCAGATGCTTGGGTTATTTGTTTGGCTTGTTTATCACCTTGATTGAATAACCGAATGGTTGCTAATCCTTTTAGGCGATCTAAAAAATGCCCACTAAGGTAAGCGAGTGCTTTAAAATGGCGACGATTAATATCGGCAGCCCCCATTCCAACTAAAATCATGAAGATAGGAATAAGTGGGGCTGTACATAGTAATATACCTGCCGCAGCCCAGTTGAACGGTAAAATAGCAAAGAAAATTAATATAGGAACCATACTCGCTAGCCGCATTTGAGGCAGATAACGAGCAAAAAAATCGTGCAGCTTGTCAACTTGTTCAATGAGTAAAGTGCTCCAAGCACCTGTAGTGCTCTGATTCAAATAAGCCGGGCCTAGTAATTCAAGTTGATTGATAAGCTGGTGTCGAATGTTTTTGCGAATTTTTGTAGCCAATGAAAAGTTGATTTTTTCACGAAAATAAATCAATGCAGCACGCGCTAGAAAGGTAATGACGAGCGCTAAAAAATAGGGCAGTACTTTATTTAAATTACGTTGTTCAATAATTAATTTTTGCAAAATAATAGCCAATAGCGCTGCTTGAACAATGATCAAAATAGTGAGTAAAAGGCCAGTTAATAGTGAAGCACGCAAATCAGCTTTATGTAGTTTTGCGTGCTGTTTTAACCAACTAAGTAGATAGGTTTGACGTTGTTTATCTAAAGACATGAAATTTTATTTTTATTTTAAATTATCCAAATAATGCTCGGCATCTAACGCCGCCATACAACCTGTTCCCGCGGAAGTAATCGCTTGTCGATAAACATGATCCATCACATCACCTGCGGCAAAAATACCTTCAACACTCGTTTGCGTTGCATTACCTTGAGTGCCCGATTGTACTTTGATATAACCACCATTAAGTTCAAGCTGTCCTTCGAATATTGCGGTATTGGGTTTGTGACCAATAGCGATAAATACGCCCATCACAGAAAGTTGCTCGGTGAGATTGCTATCTTGTGTGCTACGCATCCTAACACCTGTTACCCCCATATTGTCACCCAGTATTTCATCCACGACTTGATGAGTATGCAATATTACTTTACCTTCTTTTACTTTTTCATTTAGTCGATCCATTAATATTTTTTCTGCTCGAAAACTATCGCGTCGGTGTATTAAGTGTACCTCACTCGCAATATTGGCAAGATAAAGTGTTTCTTCTACAGCAGTGTTACCACCCCCTACGACTGCAACTTTTTGATTTCGATAGAAGAATCCATCACAAGTGGCGCAAGCCGAAACGCCTTTACTTTTGAAAGCTTGTTCTGATGGTAATCCTAAGTATTGTGCTGATGCTCCGGTAGCAACAATTAATGCATCACAGCTATATTCAGTTTCACTACCGTAAAGTTTGTAAGGTTTCTTGCTAAAATCAACACGATCAATTTGGTCGATAATAATTTCTGTATTAAATCTTTCTGCATGTTCTTTCATTTTGACCATTAATTCAGGACCGGTTAGTTCGGGTGCCCCAGCTGGCCAATTTTCAATTTCGGTAGTGGTTGTTAGTTGTCCACCTTCTTGTGTGCCAGTAATCAATACTGGTGATAAATTTGCTCTTGCAGCATAAACGGCTGCCGTGTAACCGGCAGGGCCAGAACCAAGTATTAATAAACGAGCATGTTTAGTTTTCATATTACTATCCTTATTATTTAAATATTCTGGCTATTAGCAACCAAAGCTGTGCAATTTATAACTGATAAGTTTAACATTATCAATCCATGTCATGAAAAAAAATGATTATTGCAGTAATAGGTTATCGCAATAATTTTTTATTGTTGTAATTTTCAAAGTTTATCTTTATATTTTCATTTTTTTTAAACTATTTTCTTATTTTTAAAACTATATTTTGTTTAATTTCTTTTTTTAAGTCATTAAAATTAATCTTTTAAATTTTTTATAACTTTATTCCGGTTATCTGTTTAGATTACCCGTATAAACTAAAAGGATATAAGATGAATAATACTACTATAGAAAAAGTCGAGTCAGTGCTTTCAAAAATTAGTTGGGCACAACAAATGTTAAATTCGGTGCAACAACAGGTTAATGATCCTCAACTTGGTAATATTTTATCAGGCATTGAGTTTATAATAGATTGCGCTTCTTCTGATGCAGAAGCGCTATATAATTTAGTGAAATAAAGGGTAGTGTGATGTTAGTTGGCTTACCCTTCATCTCGCCGAGTGACGAGTGAAGGCAATTACTGCCTTATTTGTCATTAGGTAAATAAGTTGTCATATCGGTAAGTGGCCAGCGAATATGTGGTGAACTAGGTTCATCAGCCCGATATCCAAAGGCGATACAAAGTCCAACACCAAATACTTGGCCGCTGAATTGAGGAATTGTATTTTCAAAAATTTTGATGACTTTATCACTCTCAAACCCACCTATTGCACAGGAATCGATGCCTTTGAAAGCAGCAGCCGTCATCATATTTGCGCTTGCTATATAGATTTGCATTTCTGACCAGTGATTGAGGGTTAAACCGTCAGCGAGTCCATGTTTACAAAAATTGATAAAAGATTGACATGCAATGTCGATAGCGGTTTTATCCTCTGGATTCGGTAAGGTTCGAGCAATGGTTCGACGTAAATAATCACTTTGTAATGTAAAATTATTAGCCTTACGATAAAGGGCAACAACGTAATGCGAGCAGCTAGTTACTTGTTCTTGATCATAACAAATTGCACGTAATTGCTTTTTAATTTTATCATTGCTCACCACAACAAAATGCCAAGGCTCCATGCCAAATGATGATGGAGATTGACGTGCTGCTTCTAGAATATATTCCATATCGATATCATTGATTTTTTTATTGATGTCGAATTTTTTACATGCATGTCTAAATTCAAAGGCCTGATTTAATTGATCCATTTTCTCTCCTAATGTTGTGTATTCCATGGTGCAACTTTAATTAATAATAGCATACCTGGTAAGGCTAAAATCGTACATAAAGTAAAAAAGGTTGTCCAACCTAGATGTTCGACCATCACGCCAGTCGTTGCATTTATCAATGTTCTGGGAATTGATGCGATACTTGTAAATAAAGCAAACTGTGTTGCTGTATAAAGTGGATTAGTAGTTTTCGCGATAAACGCGACAAATGCGGCAGAACCTAATCCCACCCCTAATGCTTCAAATCCTATAACAATGGCTAACATAATTTGTTGATAACCGGTAATGGTTATAAATGGCCCTTCAATCGATAACCAAGCAAAGCCTAAAATAGAAATAACCTGTACAAAGCCAAAAGCCCAAAGCGCTCGATTAATCCCAATTTTGATCATCAATATTCCACCAATTAATGCACCAAAAACACTCGGCCATAAAGATGCATTTTTAGCAATCCAACCAATATCTAATCGACTATAACCCATTTGTAAATAAAAAGGTGTAGCTAAAGAGGTTGCCATACTATCGCCCAATTTATAAAGAAATATGAAGGCTAAAATAATGATTGCATTTTTAACACCTTGACGAGTGATGAACTCACTAAATGGTTTTATGATGATCGCTTCAAGATTATGATTTTTGACTGGTTGGTTAAGTGGTTCTTTGACCCATAACGTCATAATGATAGCTGGAATCATAAATAGCGCAGTAATAATAAAAACACTATGCCAAGCTAAATAACTAGACAATATAAGCGATAGTGATCCAGGTACGAGTCCTGCAACCCGATAGGCATTGGTGTGAATACTATTTCCTAGACCCAGTTCATTATCAAGTAAAAGCTCTCTTCTAAATGCATCTAAAGCAATGTCTTGCGTCGCCGAGAATAGCGCGATAATAAAACAAAGTGTGGCAATGAGCCAAATATTGAGTGAAGGCGATAAAAAACCTAATAAACTAATGGATAAAACTAATATGATTTGCGATATTAGCATCCATCCTCGGCGTCTGCCTAAATGGAATAATGAGGTATTATCCATAAAGGGGGCCCAAACAAATTTAAAAATATAAGGCATTTGCGTTAAAGAAAATGCACCAATTGTTTTAATATTTATTCCTTCGCTTTCTAACCACGCAGGTAAAAGTTGTAGTAATAAATAAAATGGCAAACCAGATGCAAAACCTGTAAAAATACAGATGAGCATTTTAGTTGTAAAAATGGTTTTAAAGATGGTGTTTTGCGTATTATTCATTATTTAACATTAATGGTTAGTTTTTTTGCAAAGTGTTATCATAGCACATTAATAACAAATAATTGTTAAAGCCAATAAAAAGCGTTTTACTCTGACTAGATTGACTAAACGTAAAAATTTTAACTCGTTTTGACTTATTTTAATAACAATCTTAATCTAGGTAGTTAAACTCTTTTTGGACAGACTTAAAGTAAAAACATTCAAAACAAATAATCACGATATTCATTGCATAAATTTGAAAGAGGTTAATTAGTATGAAAGGTAAAATCAAAATAGCGGTTTTTAGTAGTAAACATTATGATAAAGAACATTTAGAGATTGCTAATAAAAAATATGGCTTTGAGATTGAATACTATGAACATAAACTTAGTCATAAAACAGCAGTTACAGCCCAAGGTTATGATGCCGTATGTGTATTTGTTAATGATGAAGTTGATAAGCAAGTTTTACAAAAATTAGCCCATTATGGTATTAAAATACTCGCATTACGCTGTGCTGGGTTTGATAATGTGGATTTAGCTGAAGCTAAAAAATTGGGTATTACCGTCGTGCGAGTACCGGCTTATTCACCTGAAGCAGTTGCTGAGCATGCTGTTGCGTTAATGATGACACTCAATCGTCGAACTCATAAAGCTTATCAGCGTACCCGTGATGCTAATTTTTCACTGGAAGGTTTAACTGGTTTTAACATGCACAACCGCACCGCAGGGGTGATAGGTACAGGTAAAATTGGTCAAGCAGTTATCCGCATCTTAAAAGGGTTTGGCATGAATATTCTTGCTTATGATCCCTATCCAAATGATATCGTTGTCGAATTAGGTGCTCAGTATGTTCAATTAGACGAACTTTATGCAAAATCAGATGTCATCACGTTGCATTGTCCAATGTCACCGGAAAATTATCATTTATTAAATAAAGATTCATTTAACAAAATGAAAAACGGCGTAATGATTATCAACACCAGCCGTGGTGGCTTATTGGATGCTACTGCTGCAATCGAAGCGTTAAAGCAGACCAAAATCGGTGCGCTAGGTATGGATGTTTACGAAAACGAACGAGATCTCTTTTTTGAAGATAAATCTAATGATGTCATTTTAGATGACGTATTTCGACGTTTATCATCATGCCATAATGTGATTTTTACAGGGCATCAAGCTTTTTTAACTCAAGAAGCATTATTAAATATATCTGACACAACTTTAAATAACATACAACAGATATCAGAAGGAAAAGCAAATCCTAATATTGTTGAGTAACGCCAATAATTTTGGGATATTGCTTATTGTTTTAAATAACAAAATATGGATGAATTATGCAACGTATTGTTATCGTAGCTTCTATGCTTTTATTGCTTGCTGCTTGCACAAGTAACAAGCAATCTTCACCCACACCGATGCAAGAACATCGAGGACATGCGAATGTTAAAGGCGGTGTTTACCTAGAACAAAAACATAATCAACCGCTAACCAATAGCGGTCCGTTAGAAATTACTAAAGAAAAATTTATCGACCGAATGGTCAATAAATATCGTTTTGATCGCCAACAATTGCGAAATGTACTTGCTCAAACAAATAAACTTGATTGGGTGATTAACTTGATGGATAAACAAGCACCAAAAACAGGTGTATCAACGATACCAAATGGCGCCTGGATTCGGTATAAAAATAAATTCATCACTGATAGCAATATACCTAAAGGTGTTGATTTTTGGAATAAGTATGAACCCGATTTGAAACGCGCTTACCAAGAATATGGTGTGCCACCCGAAATTATTGTTGGGATTATTGGTGTTGAGACTGGTTGGGGGCGAGTAATGGGTAAAACAACTATTATTGACGCTTTATCTACACTCGCCTTTTATTATCCAAGACGCGCACAATATTTTTCTGAAGAGCTGGAAGATTTCTTGTTAATGTGTCGTGATGAAGGTGTCGATCCCTTTGACTTGAAAGGATCGTTTGCAGGCGCGATGGGATATGGTCAATTTATGCCATCAGCTTTCCGAAATTATGCTGTAGATTTTGATCGTGACGGACATACCGATCTTTGGAATCCTGTCGATGCGATTGGTAGTGTGGCTAACTATTTTAAAGCTCATGGCTGGAAACGTGACAAAAAAGTGGCAGTTATGGCGAATGGTCAAGCGCCTTTATCACTTGATACTGGGTTTAGTACTAAATATTCGATTGAAACCTTAGCTAATGCTGGTTTGAAACCACAAAGTTCTTTAGAGGGTTACAAAGAAGCAAGTTTACTACGCTTGGATATGGGGGATCGTTATCAATTTTGGTATGGTTTACCTAACTTTTATGCCATAACACGTTATAATCACAGTACCCATTATGCGATGGCAGTATGGCAATTAGGATTAGCTGTTAAAGAGGCAAGATAGCGTTAAATAGATAATTTATTAAAAAGGTCGCTTTAGCGACCTTATTTTTAAGAAGGAATTAATCTTATCTTTATCCATCCTCGTTATTCGTTACTATTAATAAGTGCTATATTTTCATTACAGAGAAGATACCAATAATTTTAATGCTAACAGTAATAAAAAAATGCCGAAATACTTGATTAATTTATTAATTGATAATTTTTGTGCTATTTGAACACCAACTTTAGCCATGGGTATACTGGCTAGCATAATTGAAAATACAGCTGGTAGATACACAAATCCAAGACTGTATTGAGGAAGCTCTGGAATGTTCCAGCCAGCAATGATATACCCAATAGTTCCACCTATTGCAACTGGCAGAGTAAATGCCGCTGATGTGCCAATGGCTTTACGCATATCGATACCACATTTTTTCAAGAATGGTACCACTAATACACCACCACCTACGCCGACTAATGCCGCAAAAACACCAATAAATGCACCAACAAGCACAAAAACACTATTCCCTGTACTCATTGTTTGAGTGGTTTGATTGTGATTAACTTTACTGGTCTTAAAAATAAATTTTCCGCCAATGTAGAACAGAAAAGCTATAAAGATCCACCTAAGATAGACACCGGGAATATAAGGGGTCATATACGATCCAATTATTGTACCGACAATGCAACCCAATACCATTTTCTTTAACACAGACCATTGAATATTATGGTTTTTATTTTGCAACCAACTCGATGATAAACTCGTACCAATGATTGTTGCTAATGATGAAGCAACTGCAATATGGTTGATCCAATTGTTACCAAAATTGAAATGGTCAAGTGTAAAAATCAAAGCTGGAACGATTAATGCACCACCGCCAATACCAAACATGCCAGCCAGCAAACCGGCAATTGCACCAATACAGATGAAAATAACAAATTCAACAAGCATTTTAAGTCCTTATAGTGATTAACGTAAAACTAATCACTTTTCCATTTGTTAATTAGATAAATTGATCACTGGGTTAATTATTTTAACAACAGTGTCGATTATTTTTCTCATTGGCTGGTTATTTTACCTGACATATTTGAATGGTAGCAATCTATCAAAGAGTAAATAATCAAATATTAGCAATGAGTTTAATCACAATCTAATACGCTAAAAGATGACATAATGATCAAAAAAGCTTATGTTATTGAGTAATTCAAAAGAAGTCACAAAATATTATGACAATTTTATATTGAAAGGAGTGAAATAATGAAAGATCGTTTAAAGTGGATTGATGATTTTGGTTTTTTAGGTGAAACCGCAAGTGGCCACTCATTGGTCATGGATGGTGGCATTGAGCACGGAGGTCGTAATCGTGGCGCTCGTCCAATGGAACTTTTACTGCACGGTGCTGCTGGCTGTATGGCTTATGATATTATCGCTATCTTAAAAAATAATAAAAAAGATGTGCGTGATCTTTGGATTGATATTGATAAAACGCAGGCAGAATCTTCACCCAAGGTTTACACCTCAATTAATTTCCATATTGTGATTACCGGTGTAAATATTGACAATGAAAGCGTTGAAAAAGCGGTAAAGCTTGCGTCAGAAAAATATTGCAGTGCTTCAATTATGTTAGGTAAAACAGCCAAAATGTCTTATACCTATGAGATTAGAGAGCAACGTTAACTATTTTATATAACTTATAATTATAATCTAATAACTAGCTGATCTTAGTCTGTTTTGCATTAATCGTATAACATTCTATTTTGTTGAATGAAATGTAATAAGAGTATGATTATGCAGCAATTAAAGAAAAATATGCGATTCCGAGATTTAGTGATTTTGGGATTGCTTTTTATTGGTCCAGCAGCACCAGTAGGATTATTTGGTGTGTTATACGCGATCAGTGATGGTGCCATTGCTTTAGTGTATATTGTCGCTACTTTCGTTATGGCTTTTACCGCATATTCTTATGCTAGAATGGCTCGTGCTTTACCACATGCCGGCGCAGTTTATGCCTATTGTTCTGTTGGTATTCATCCCAATGCTGGTTTTTTAGTTGGCTGGTTATTGCTACTTGATTATATGTTTATTCCTGCTGTTGCTTATCTATTTAGTGGTATATCACTCAATGCATTGATTCCCGAAGTGCCTGTATGGATCTGGACTTGTTTAGCCGTCGTGATTACCACAACATTAAATTTAATTGGGGTTAAAAAATCAGCAAAAATCACATTAATTATCTTAATTCTTGAAATTATTATCCTATTTGCTGTGTTATTGGTGGGTATTTGGATTATCGTAAATAGTGATATTAGCCGCAATTGGTTATACCCTCTTATTGGTGGTGAGCTATTTACTTGGGGCAAATTATTTAATGCAGTGTCTATCGCAGTTTTATCTTATTTAGGGTTTGATGCAATTGCTACTTTTTCTGAAGAAAATAGTGGCCAACGTAACATAGTGAGTAGAGCGATTATCTGCTGTCTAGTTTTAGCGGGTGCTTTATTTGTAGTACAAATTTATGTTGGTGCTTTACTTAATCCATATAGTGCAGATTATTTAAATAGTCATCCTGAACTAAAAGGTAAAGCTTATTATGACATTGTTAATCACGAAATTAATGTATGGCTAGGATGGTCGTTAAGTTTAATGAAAGCGATCGGTGCATCATTTGCGGCAATGGTTGGGCAGGCTGCGGCAAGTCGTTTATTATATAGTATGGGACGAGATAAACGTTTACCTTCATTTTTAGCCAAAGTTGGTCAAAAAAGTGGTGTGCCAACTGTTGCAATTTTATTTGCGGCGATCTTTAATTTAGTTTTAGTTGTTATTGCGGCAAATAATGATAAGGGGCTGCCTACTTTAGTCTCATTTGTTGATGTCGGTGCATTAACTGCCTTTATAATGTTACATGTTGCAGTAATTGGTTATTTCAAATTCAAAAAAGCTTCTAAAGGATGGCTTTCTTGGGTTTTTGATATCTTAGTGCCTATTGCTGGTATTGTAGTATTATTACCGGTATTAATGCATATTGATAACGATGCAAAAATTGTTGGCGCAGTTTGGTTAGCTATTGGCACTGTCATGCTCTACTTGAATAAAAATCGCAATCAACCGCTTTGGTTAGAACAAAATAACCAAGACAGTTAATCGATTTTCTTTAACGGATATAACAACTTGATTGTAGCACATGATTATATAATAATACCTTCATTTTTAATTAAGTGTTATAACCATGCTTTCAGAAATAGTAAACGGTGCGTTAATTTCAGCCAGCTTAATTATTGCTATTGGCGCTCAAAATTTGTTTGTTTTAAAACAAGGATTATTAAAAAACCATATCTTTTATGTATCAGCCATTTGTTTTGTCTGTGATTTTGCCTTAATGTCTATTGGTATCTTAGGTCTTGGTACGTTTATTAGTCGTAATCCGTTAATTACCAATATATTGGCAATATTGGGTGCGCTTTTTCTTATTTGGTATGGTTTTGGTGCATTTAAAAGTGCGATTAATGGTACGAGTAGCATGCAAATAGAATCGCAAAGTACCGATAATACTAGCCGGGTAAAAGTTGTAATGGCAACCTTGGCCGTCACTTTACTTAATCCACATGTATACTTGGATACCGTTGTCATTGTTGGCGGTATTGCGGGCACGTTAAACAGTCAACAAAAATTGGCTTTTTTGATTGGTGCTGTTTGTGTTTCTTTTATCTGGTTTTTCAGCATTGGCTATGGGGCAAGATTACTTACCCCTTTATTTAAACAAAAAAGAATGTGGGTAATTTTGGACTGTATTGTCGGTGCTGTGATGTTTTATATTGCTTATCGATTAGTTACGTACGTGTTTTTTGCAAATTAGACCAACCAAATTCGATTGATGATTGATAATTCATCGTTTATTTGTTGATAACATTTATTTGAATTATTTAAAATAAATTTGCTAAGTCGTGCATTTAATCTTTCAAGATTAGCACGTAGTGTTGAAAAATTGATTCCAAACAGATTTGTCGAATGCGAGTGTATTCATGGTCACTCTATAGTTATTAAAATAAACTTGAATCGCAATGAAAAAAGATGGTGGGTCGTGAGCGATTCGAACGCTCGACAAACGGATTAAAAGTCCGCTGCTCTACCGACTGAGCTAACAACCCATATAGAAAACTGCTAAAAGTGGTGGGTGATACCGGGTTCGAACCAGTGACCCCCTCCTTGTAAGGGAGGTGCTCTCCCAACTGAGCTAATCACCCCAAATGTTTTATTTCTAAAACGTCACGGTAAAGATTGGTGGGTGATACCGGGTTCGAACCAGTGACCCCCTCCTTGTAAGGGAGGTGCTCTCCCAACTGAGCTAATCACCCTTACCGTGTGGATGTGCATTATAAGGCACGTCTTATTTCAGTCAACCTTTTTTTTTATATTTCTGCAAAAATAGCCTTGTTCGGTTTAAATTTAAACATTTTTTGGATGATACTTCACAAAAACACATATTTGCGATTTTTATTTTGGCAATGATGCTTATGATTGAGTCATGAAAATTAAATTACATGAGCTGCTAATTGATGAAGATTATAAATAAATATCGAGTGGTTATGTTTGTTGAGCCATCAATCATACGATATAAAGTAATAAACAACCGGGATCGATTAACAGCTTCATTGTCTGAAGATTTAATGGAATATCCTTATCAGAATTTTGTTGATATTGACCTATTGCTCAGTGCATTACAAGAAAAGTTACCTACACTTGCTTCTTTTGAATTAAATTTGCATGAAGATTATATTCAATCCACTAAACTTGAACTTCCCCAAGTTAAATTAAATTTAAATGAAATACTTCTATATGTTGAAGCCTCTATCTATAAACTGTTTGAAATGCCAGCCAGTCACGCGTTTTTTGATTTTGTTTATTTGGCTAAATCACAAAAACAATTAATGGTTGCGATTTGTGATCGTAAATATGTGAATCAATGGGTTGAGCTATTTAAAAAACATCATTGTCGGTTGAGTTTTATCGGTTGTGTTTTTAAACAGTATAAATTCAATTTTTTACCTTGGAGACAGTCAAAACATAAATCACAAAAACTTTATTTAGCAATGACTACATTAAGTTTAATTGGAATTTTGAGTTGCCTATTTTGTTATTGGTGGCTGCAAGTTAGCAGCGAATTAAATTATTATTTAACACAATGTTCTAAGCAACAAATAATTAAACAAAACTTAGCTCATCAGCTTTCAACATATAAGCCCGATCCTTCACCGAGTCAACAGCAAATCAAATGGACATTATTATTGATTTCACAGCTTTTACCACAAAATATTTGGTTGACCTCGTTTACTTATACCCCCAATAAAGTGAGTTTATTAGGACATAGCTTCAACTATAAAGATATTACAGACTTTAATTTAAATTTATTACAGCAAGACCTTATTGAACAAGGACACGTTAAAACGATCAGTAATGATAATCAAAGTTTATTGTTTGATATGGATTTAAAGCTACATGAATAATGATTTTTTTTATAGACCATTTTGGCAACAATATTTAATTTGCATTTTATTTCCTATTATTGCGTTTTTAATAGGCTATTTAGTTTTAATTGAGGATATACAAAATGAGTCAATAAAACAGCGTGCGTTATACCAAGAACAGTTGCAGCAAATTGCATTATCGAAACTAAAAATTGCGCGTTATCAGGCAGGAAAACAACATGCATTGAGAGTGATTAATCAAAATCAACTCGCATATTTTATCGAGAAAAATCAATTGGTATTAAACATGTTTAAATATCATCAAACGGATACGGGTGTTAGGTGGGAAGTTGGACTTAAAGGTAATTTTAGTCATTTTATTCGTTTTCTATCCGAACTCAATAATGAATATTTTTATTTGGATTTTGAAAGTTTAACTATCACCAATCAAGAAACGTATCTTCAAATTATTTTTACGTTATTGTTCAAAAAGGAGAACGAGTGAAAATCAACTTTTTTATAGCCCAATGTTTATTATTGATTAGTGCTTTTTCTCGCGCTGATAATGAAGTAAATCGTGATCCTTTTTTACCTTCTCAACAAGTGACGTGTAGTGAACAACAAGAGAGTTTACTAAAGCAGATCAAAGTCTGGCAATTTAAAGGGATAGTAGCTCAGGTGAATAATTCTTATCATCAAATTTGGCTTTATTCTGAAAATCAGTGGTTATCAATCACCGATGATATTGTGCCACATGTGTTATTTCCTTGGTTTATCCAATCTTTGCAAAATAATCAAATGATATGGCAGGCAAATCTTACGAACTATTGTCATGACACAGTGCAATGGATGATGCAATTAAATGAATAGTACACAAATGATGTGTTTTTTTCATCAAATTTTAAATGAAGTGAAATTAAAATTAAAGGTTGTCGGTTTGGGTCTGTTGATAATGATAGTCGTGACTACCAAGATTGATGCCAATCAAATCACGGCTGATCGATCATCTGATTTGAGCATCTCAAACAAGGTTTCAATTAATTTTTATCAAACTGATATTGCTATCATTTTACAGGCTTTGGCTGACTGTAAAGCATTAAATTTAGTTATGGCTGATGATTTGTCTGTGAAGCAAACTATTAAATTACGTGATGTGGAATGGCAAAAAGCTTTAGATATCACTCTTCGATCAGCAAATTTACAGGCAAAAATAGAGGAGAATATTTTATTCATTTCCAAAGCTGACGATCCTGAACAGTTAAGACAAAAACGGCAAGCTGAGATGAAGCAACAAGAGCAAACACAAGCACTAAAAGCACTTTCTATTGCCGTTAACCATGCCGATTTGACTACGTTAATCGATGCCATTAAGCAGCAGGGCTTATTATCGGAACGAGGTAGTGTTGTGATGGATAAACGGACAAACTCATTAGTCATCACCGACATTTCAAAGCAATTGGATCTGATTAAAAAACTGGTTGAAGTTATTGATAAACCTATGCCACAAGTCCACATATCAGCACATATTGTCACAATGAGTGATGAAAGTATGGATGAACTTGGTATTAAATGGGGATATGCGGGGGGATCCTCACAATTACTAGATAAGTTTGATGTTGGGCTTGGTGTGATTAATTCAACTTCAACGTTAGGATTTAACTTAGCAAAACGTTCTGGGAGTTTACTTAATTTAGAACTGTCAGCATTAGAATCGGAAAATCAACTTGAAATTATTGCTAGCCCTAATTTATTAACTGCCAATCAAAATACGGCGTCTATTAAACAAGGAACAGATGTGCCTTACGAAGTATCAAGTGGTAATAATGGTGCAACGACAATAGAATTTAAACAAGCTGTTTTAGGTTTAGAAGTCACACCTAAAATACTTGATGATAAAAAAATGATTTTGGACTTGTATATTACACAAAACACTACTGGTCGTTCTATTAAACGCCGTGATGGTGGGGAAGCATTAGCGATTGATACGCAAGAAATTAAAACACAAGTTATGGTGAAAAGTGGTGAGACTGTTGTACTAGGGGGGATTTTTCAACAGTTAAATGATAAAACTAAACGTGATGTGCCCGGTGTTAGTGAAATTCCTTTGGTCGGTAACTTATTTAAATATAAAGGTAAAAAACAACAAAAAAGAGAATTAGTTATTTTTATAACCCCACAATTAGTTGAGTAAATGCCAACAGCGTTGTATTATACAAGGTCTTATTTTTGATGGTTTACTTTTCTTATAATTTATTATATTCAAATTATAAGGTTTTTATTCATCATAATTACAACTTATTATTACTATAGAGAATATTATGTTTCGTGTTGTTGCTTCTGATCTGGATGGTACTTTATTAACGCCTGAGCATAGCTTGTCACCTTATACAAAAAAAGTGCTTCAAGCTTTACGTCAAAAAGATATTCATTTTGTTTTTGCAACTGGGCGTCATCACATAGATGTCGCGCAAATGCGTGAAAATATGGAAATTGATGCTTTTATGATTACATCTAATGGTGCTCGGGTACATGACAGTGCAGGTAATTTAGTTTTTAGTCAAAGCATTAAACCAAGTTTAGCCAGCGAACTCGCTAAAGAATGTATTGATGATCCACTAGTTTATACCCATGTTTATCGAGGGGATAATTGGCTTATCAATAAAGAAGATACTTATTCTCTTAGCTTTTTTCGTGATACTGATTTTACTTATCAGTTTTTTAATCCACTTGATTTTGCAACTGATGATATTGCTAAGATCTACTACACAACAAGTGGCGATGAACTCCACCCACACTTAGTAAAAATCAAAGAAAGACTTGATGCAAAATATGGCGATAAAGTAAGTATCACATTTTCGTCATTGAATTGCCTTGAAGTTATGGCGGAAAATGTATCAAAAGGTAGTGCACTTAAAAAAGTCGTTGAAAAGTTGGGACTCGAATTAAAAGATAGTATCGCTTTTGGTGATGGCATGAATGATGTTGAGATGTTATCTTTGGCAGGTAAAGGTTGTATCATGGAAAATGCTAGTGCTGATTTAAAGCAACGATTACCTAACTTAGAAGTCATTGGATCAAATGTTGATGACGCTGTTCCTCATTATTTGAGTCATTTATTTCTTTAAAAAATCTGAATAATTTTATGGATCTTAATTTTGATAAAGAGCTTAATACGTTAGGATTACGATGTCCTGAGCCTATTATGTTAATTCGAAAAACGATTAGAGAACTTGAGATAGGTCAAGTTCTTCATATTGTAGCTGATGATTTTGCCACAACGCGTGATGTGCCAAGTTTTTGTAGGCATATGGATCATGAGCTATTAGCATCTCAAATAGAATCGGAACCTTATCAATATTGGATAAGAAAATCGCATTAATATTTGTTAACAATTTAATGAATACGATTCATATTAATCAATCAATTCAATTTGAAACAAATAATAACGTAGCGTTCGCCAATCGTTAGGTATTAGATGATCTGTCATCAATAATAATGTACATCGTTTACCATTATGACGTGATTGTAAATTAAGAATTATCATATAGCGAAGCAATAAAGGTTTGCGTAATAAATACCAACGTTGCTTATGCCAATATATCTGGTTGATATGGTGAAATAAAGCAAATTCTCCTTTTATTGTTTTGCAATAGCGTAGCGCTCGAAACCATTCGATAACCAAGATTAATGTCACAATAAAGGTATAACTATTTAATGTGGTATGAGCAAATTGGAATAAACACAATATGACTAACATCAAATAAAAAATTGAAAAAATAGCAATTTGTTGATAAGAATTCGTCAGTTTTGTGCTCCACATATTAATGCCTCGATCTTGATAAAACAGGATTATTACATGGTATTGTTAAAAATTGCTTAAAATTAAGCTTAATATGGGAGATAATATCCAGAATTATGTTATTTTTATCATATAGATGTGTAATTACCAAAAGCGCTGGATGACTAAATTAATGATATATTTATTCACAACTATATGAATTAAAACATTTTAGGGTAACAAATATAGCATTTGTTGCCCATATTTTATTTAAAAATTAAATTAGGAATAATTTGTGATATTAATTAGAGTGTTGAAATTTATTCTAAAACTTTTAATCGGCTGCTTTCTTTGTGGTTTAATTATTGGGATCGCTGGATATGCCTATTATTCAAAGGATTTACCCGATGTAGCGACATTGAAAGATGTGCGCTTACAAACACCAATGCAAGTATTAAGTAAAGATGGTGAATTGATCGCTATTTTTGGTGAACGTCGACGCACTCCATTGAAGTATGATGAAATTCCGCCCATTGTGGTTAATGCCGTGATTGCCACCGAAGATGCGCGTTTTAATGAACATTTTGGTATCGATCCTATTGGTATTGTCAGAGCAATGTATATTGGCGTGAAACAGAAAGGCTTTTCACAAGGTGGTAGTACTATCACTCAACAAGTGGCAAAAAACTTTTTTTTAACGCCAGAAAAAAGTATCTCACGTAAAGTAAAAGAGATGATTTTAGCGATTCGTATGGAAAAAGAGTTATCAAAAGAAGAGATCATGGCGCTCTATCTTAATATGATTAACTTTGGTTCCCGCGCATACGGCGTTGCTGCTGCTGCCTATACCTTTTTTGGTAAAACCCCTGATCAGTTAACTATCGATGAAGCTGCATTATTGGCCGGTTTACCTAATGCACCTTCGGCTTTTAATCCAATATCTCATCCTGATCGCGCTTTGACAAGGCGTAATTGGGTTTTAAGTCGTATGCTTGATCAATCCTATATTACCCAAGCTCAATTTGATGAAGCGATAAAAAAACCATTAAGCGTGAGTTATCATTCACCACAGATAGAATTTTCAGCCCCTTATGTTGCTGAAATGGCACGACAATTTATGTATGATAAATTTGGTGAAAATGCTTATACTGACGGTTATAAAGTCTATACAACTATTTCCAAAACAGACCAAATAGCCGCAACTGAGGCTGTCCAAAAAAATATTATTGATTACGATATAAGACATGGTTATCGTGGTGCTGAAAAAATATTGTGGAAAAGTAACGAACCCCCATTGAATGCAGAACAAATTCAGCAAGCGTTAGATAAATATATTTGTTACAACCAAATGTGTCCAGGGGTTGTTATGCAATCTTCCGACACCGAAGCCAAAGTTGTTTTATCCGATAAAAGTGATATTAAAATATTATTTGCTGGTATGAAGTGGGCTCGTCCATTTATTAGTGATAACCAGCAAGGTGCGTTTCCCAAAAAAGTATCGGATACACTAAAACCAGGTCAATTAATTTGGGTGAAAAAATCAGGTGACAATTGGGATTTAGCACAAATTCCTGCGGTAAATGCGGCACTAGTCTCTTTAGATTCTGATAATGGTGCTATAAAAGCAATTGTCGGTGGTTATGATTATAATTTAAGTAAATTTAATCGGGCAACACAAGCGCTACGTCAATTAGGTTCAAACATCAAACCCTTTATTTATACAGCCACGTTAGAACAAGGTTTGACTATGGCTACCTTGCTTAATGATGCACCTATTGTGCGTACCAGCGGTAGTCAAATATGGCAACCTAAGAATTCCCCTCCAAATTACGCAGGACCACTTCGTTTAAGAATTGGTTTAGGAATGTCTAAAAACGTGATGATGGTTAGAGCATTAAGGGCCATTGGTATTGATTACGCAGCAAGTTATTTGGAGCGTTTTGGTTTTCCGAAAGAAAACATTTCACATAATGAATCTTTAGCACTTGGATCAGCATCATTTACGCCGTTACAAGTGGCAAGAGCTTATTCGGTTATTGTTAATGGTGGTTATTTGATTTCACCTTATTTAATTGAAAAAATTGAAGAAAATAATGGTGACAGCGTGATATATCAGCATCAACCTTTAATTGCTTGTCACAATTGTCAGGATGATGAAGTCTCTAATGACTCAAAACATCTATCCCTTAATAATGTTGAAGATGTCGCTAATGAGTCAGGTAATGAAGAGCCCGAACAAGCCAATCTTAAATCTGATGATAAATTGATATTACCAGACATTAATGATGCTAATAAAACAAATGATAATACACCTAAATATGCGCCTCATACTATAAATAGTGGTATTGCATTTATTATGAAAGATGGCCTACGCTCTATCGTCTTTGGCGGCTCAGATTGGCAAGGTACGGCTTGGCGTGTTAAAGCTCTAGGTCGAAAAGATGTGGGAGGAAAAACAGGTACGACCAATCAGTCCAAAGATGTTTGGTTCTCAGGATTTGGTGGGAATATTGTTACAACTGTTTGGATGGGATTTGATGATCATCGCAGGGAATTAGGACGCACTTTCCGAGCCGAAGCGGGCGCTGTGACAGCAAATCCGGTGTGGGTTGATTATATGAAAGTAGCATTAAAAGATGTGCCAGTACAGGAAGATGTACAACCTGAAAATGTTATCTCTGTCACGATCGATCAGAAAACAGGATTACTCCCTAACCCTGGTGCGAAAACCATGTCAGAGTATTTTATTAAGGGAACTGAACCTACAACATATGCGACACAAGAAGTCGGTACCAGTGTGACTGATTCACAAGGTAATACTTCAGAGCTATTCTAACTTAAGGATTTTAAATGAATGGTTCGATAAGAATTATTGGTGGCAAATGGCGTGGGCGTAAATTGCCAGTTCTAAATAAACAAGGCTTGCGCCCAACCACTGATAGAGTAAAAGAAACATTGTATAACTGGTTAATGCCAGTTATACATAGCAGCGAGTGTTTAGATTGTTTTTCGGGAAGCGGATCATTAGGTTTTGAAGCTGCATCGCGTGGTGCGCAGAGTGTTACTTTACTTGAGAAAGATAAACAAACCGCTCAACTATTAATCAAAAATACACAACTTTTAGCAAGCACAGCTATTGATGTTTGTCATACTGATACTTTACAGTGGCTTAATCGTTCAGCTTATAAACAATTTGATATAGTATTTATCGATCCGCCTTTTCATCAAGCTTTAGTGGCAAAAACCATTAGCCAGCTTGAAGAGAATGGTTGGTTTAAACCTTCTGCTTATATCTACATTGAAACTGAAATAAATTATAATGTCATGAATGATATTCCATGTAATTGGTATTTACATCGCGAAAAAACCGCAGGGCAGGTGCACAGCTACCTTTTTATACGAGAAGACGTTTAATGTTTATATTTATTGGTAAAGTTTTATATTCCTTAATTTGGTTGTTTTTTTTATTTAATCTTATCTACCCTTATCCAAGACCGGCAAACATTGTAGCCTATGTTGGATTAATCGCTTTTGCTATAACCCATGGTTTACAAGCATGGATGTTACAATCAACGATGACAAACCAAGAAAAAGAGCAGGACAAATATAAAGCACTTCGTCTTTTTATTTTTGGTGTTTTTGAATCACTTAGCTGGAAACAAAAAAAATAGAGAAAAAAGTGGTTGTCAGATACAAAAATTTTTGTATAATGCTCACCACTTCTTTAGAAGTCTCCAAATATGCGGGAATAGCTCAGTTGGTAGAGCGCAACCTTGCCAAGGTTGAGGTCGCGAGTTCGAACCTCGTTTCCCGCTCCAATTCATAATGTAGTACTAAAATGTACAAACTCATAAATATCAACAGTATCATTTATCATTATACCTAGTATAGGTCCTGAAGCTACAGTGTTGGTATGGCTTTAATGAGCACCATCATGATCAATCGCACACATTTTATAGTGTAACTTAAGTTAACATACTTATTACTGGTTTACCTATCCAATAAGAAGCTTGCATTTTTAGCGCTTATAATCCTCTACATGTTTAGTATCTTTTTTAAGAATTTAAATTTTTGAGCAATTTATTAACAATATAGGGGTGGATAATAGAAACGGGTAACATATACAGTTTTCCCCAAAAATTATGATTCTTAACTGAAGTAATGATAAACAATTCTTTCTTAAAATCATTAGTTTCAATAATACGAATAGATACACAAACATCGAGATGAAAATCCCTTACAACTAATATTAGTGTATCTCTTTTTTTCTCGATAATTGTGAAAAAATGAACTTTACTGCCTATATCAGGTTCCCCTTCTTCCAGAGTATCAAATCCATTTATAGATCTGATTCCAACTCTTTTCCCTAAAAAATCCCTAATTCTAAATAGTCTGCCCAACCATTTTGGCTGGTAGGACGTCATCATTTTATAAACTTCGTAAGCAGTAACATTTTTACAAACATTCAGGCACTGATAACTTAAATAATCACATTTTTCGTCTATTAATGCTATGTTATTTAATAAGCCTTTGAGTATTTTAATCGTAGCTTTTTGCTTTTTTTTCATTAATGAAATTAATATTGTTAATATTGTATGGAAATAATACCAATAAAATGGGAATTAAAAGATGACACTCTATAAATTAGATAAATGAAATGGTTCATCTTCTATATTGTTTAGTTTTTTTCAACTTATACTATAGATCAAATTGATAATTTAAAAGGTATGAATGGAAAATTATCACCATGATGCATTATTGACGAAAGCTCCAGCATAATACTAAACCTTTTAGTCACGTTTGGCATCATGTTAAAAATGGAATAGCGCTTATGCAAAAAGAGATAATAATATTTTTCCACATAGCGTGAATTCCGGTTAAAAAGATTAAAAACTATCTGTTGTTTTAAAACCGCCACCACCTGTTGATGAACTAGATGAAAACCCACTACCGCCGGAAGATGAACTGGAAGCGCCTGAAGAACTATTGCTGCTAGTAGATGATGACCTCGATGAAGAATTCCATGAAGTTTGTTTTGATGAACTTGTTGTAGAGAACATGCTGGTGCTTTTGGATGAAGACCAATTAATGGTTTTATTACTATTAGCTTGGGTTCGACATGAAATAAGTACATGGACTATTGTTTCAGGAAAAATATCTTTGTTTAGTAGATTGTTAAGTAACTCATCAAGTTTAGATGATGAGATATTATATTCATAATAAGAACTAGGGATGTTATTTTGTATAAAAATAGATAGCGTTTGTTCAAAACGCATATAAGTATATTCTAGTGCTTCAACAGTGTGTTTTAGTGTGGGTAAACTTTGCTCTACTTGTTGTATTTTTCTATCTAAAATCGGAATTTGTTGTATTAGTTTATCATCTTCTAAACTATTGCTTTGCAAAGTTAATTGTACCACCTCGTTTATTGATTGTTGCTGTAATAACTTAGCTAGCTTGCTGGATATTTCGTTAAATTGTTTACTATGTCCGGATAGACTATCATTTAAGGTTTTATCTGTTAGCGATTTTTGTTTTTTGTAGTTTTCCAAAATTAAGTTAGTTTGGTTAAGATCATTTCTCAATTGAGGTAAGCCTAAGCTTTCTTCGATATCATGTTCTATTTTTTCTTTTTTTTCTGATGCTAGCCGATGAGCTGTCTTTATTGTTTCATAACGTTGCTCAGACTCTTTGATTAATGCTTCAAGCGTTTTTTGATTCTTAAGATTTTCCGTAAAGTTAATAAATCTCGCTACCCATGCATCCAAATGACGAAAGATCCAAAAACCTTTATAGCTATCTTTTCCAAAATTTCTTTCAATTAGGTAGTTGTAACAGCGGTTTTGTTTGTATTCTTCAATTTTTTGAGTAAACTCTTCGAGTGATAACTGATAGTTTTTACTTTCTTTATTTAAACTTTCTTCCGTTTTTTTGAAAATAGTAAAAAGCGATACATAATCAGGATTATTTTCCAACTGAAAAATCTTTTTTGCCATTTTTTCATCAACTTGTTCCTGTAAGCTATTTACTTTTTGTTGATAATTAACACTGATTTGTTCTAATTCGTCTGTGCGTTTGTTTAAATGACAAAATACCTCTTGTAGTTCATCAACCAATACTTGTATTTGTTTGTTGGTTGTCTTGGGTGATTCTAATAAGAAAATACGGGCTATTTGTTGATACAACTTTACTTTATTATTCTGTAAACTTAAGATTTTTTGTTGTGCATCATGAAGCTTTTTATAAGCATCATCTAATGATGATTTTGCACCTTGTGTTTTTTCTTCAATTCGGTTTTTTACTGCTTTCCCCAACATGTTTTACCACTCCAAAATTCTGCCCGATTTAACGCTAGTTGGACAATTAAAAGATAATCGGCCTACTGGTTTATCACAAAGCTTGTTATTATCAATATGTCCATCTGCTGATTTATCTGCTTTAACGCTGTTAAATGCTTGTTGAGTAACTTGTTGACCAAAAATACTGGCTAATTGTATATCACCAGTTTCGATACTTTGTACCCATATTGGTATATTTTTGCCAGTTGGTGTCATAGGTTTGACAATTAAATACCAAGACTTACCATTGGTATTTTTATGAGTACGCTCAATGCCTGATTTGGAATCTGGATTATCGATAATTGTCAGAGTCAATGGTGTTTGTGCTAGTTTAATGAAGTAACTCATCATTTGGTGATATAACTCTACATGTTCAAAATTAAGATTTGTTAAATTTGCTTTTATTTCATTTTGTAGTGTAGTAACCGGTGCCATATCTTTGATCGGTACGTTTAGCGCTTGCAGTTGTTTATTGTCAGCATCAATTTTAATTTTTAAAGCCTCTGCTCGATCAACTGAGTTGTATAATGTTTCGATATGATTGATATCGATGTCTTTTTGCCCCTGATTAAGCGCGTCAATAACCTTATCAGCTGCGATTTGTAGAACGGGATATTGTTTAGTTGCTTTTATAAACGCTTTGTTATGAATTAATTTTGCTAATTTTTTGTCTTGTTCAAGTAGTATAGTTAACTGTGTTATCTGTGTTGAAATTTCGGATAATTTCTGACTGATTTGGTCATTAGTTTGTTGTAATTTTTCTAATGTATCTTCCTCTTTTTGGAAGAAAAAAGATTTTTCAATTTCAGGTTTATCAATAGATAGTCCGATTTGTTTATTGAGCAAGTTAGCAATCGAATCTTTTAAATGTTTAGCAGGCGTTTGTGCAAAAATAATCTGATATTTATTAAGTTCATCAAACTGATTATTTAGATCATTTAATGATTGTTGTGAAGCTAAAATATGATTATAGGTAATAAAAATATTATTTTTTAGTTTTTCTGTTTGAACTAAACGAGAGGAAATAATTAATATTAATAAGAGGATGATTATACCTACAATGGTAAATAAGCGAGTGCGTTTGAGGTAACAAGCAACAAGAAAACGTTGCAACCATGATCGCTTGGGTGCATTGAATCGTAATCGCTTATCAAACCAAAGATTAATCCCTTTTTCAATGGTTTTATCATCAATTGCTAGGTTTTGCGTTTGATAGTAATCCTCGATACTTTGTTTTAAATTGTTGTGTAATGTTTCACGATCTAGGTGCTCGAGCAATAATTGTTGATTTTGGTAAAGCTCATCAATAATTGCCATTGCCCCTAGTTGATCACTAAGCTTGACTTCTCGCATTAAGCATTAACCCTTAAGATGATATTATTAAAACGCTGTTTACCATCTTCAACAATGCGATCAATCTCTTTAGCATTATTAATCGATTCATTTCTAAGTTCATTAATTAACTGATGGCTTGATTCTTGATAATTAACAATAGATTCAATCAACGATCGTAATGACTCGGCCTTGATTGTTGAGCCATAGCCTGCTTTTAAACCTTCTTTTAACTGTTTACCACTTTGTTTGGCAATACTTTCAATACCCTTATTGATACCATCTTTCATTGATTCTAGAGTTTTAGTACTTTCACTTAAGCCAGTTAATGAAGTGATTGATGCACTTAATGCGGTGAATACAATTTCATTGGTTGAAAAAAAACTAACACTTTGTTGATAAACACGTTCTTTGACCGAGTTAGTTTGTTGTAATCGAGCATATACTGCTTCGGCTGCGTTATATGAGACGGTTAAGTTATTGGTAATATCTAAAATAATTTGGTAACGCCTGTCTTCCTGTTGCACATTGCGTAACGCTTCGTCTCTAACGAGTTCTAATCGTGCTAGCTCAAGGTGATTATCTGATTGATAGTTATCAACTTCCGCCATAGCGTTAGATAATTTTTCTTTACATTCATTTAGGCGTGAAGTTGCAGTGACTAAAACTTCTTCGGCAATAATTTGTGTTTGTTTTAGACCAAAACGAAAATCTTGGTAAGCATTTAAAATAACATGTTCTCGTTCTACTTGGTTGCCGGTTTCTTTTGATACTTCCAAATAAGTTTTTCTTATTAGATCAAAGCGATCGGGAATTGACCCGCGTTTAAAGCTCATCCATCCCATTTTGATTCTTTCAAGTAGATCTAATTTGCCATCATCCAACCAATCCAGCATCTTTTCCATATCAGTGCGGATACTATCAAAGTGATTAACAATTTTAGTGTAACGTTGTGAAACGTCCATGGCATCTATTTGCTTCCTTACCACTTCATTAAATGCACTTTGTTGTTGCAATGTTCGCGCAATAGCAAGAATACGATTTTTATCAACTTCAGCTACATTGTCTAATAATTTTAAAATAGGTACATCGGCTTGAGGTTTAATTGTTATACCGATTTTATTAAGTAATTGTATTGCTCTATCTACATAAGACACGATATCATTAGACATATCCCTATCCTTAAAAGTATTTTTAATCAAATATATATCAAATCTAGCCCGAATTATAACGTAATAACTTTATGATCACCATTGAATTATCTGTTTAGCGTTGCATGGGTTGAGATGATAGATTTTTCACCAAAATTTAGCTGATGTTTTAATGATTGACAATATAATAGTTTTTATAAACTTGGGGGAGATAAATAATGTTATAGATAAAGTTATAGTTAAAACTGATTTGATGGCATAAATCATGGTTACTGCGAATTTTTTGATGATGAATTATTAAATTCATCTATATTAGCTAGCTTATTTACCTGACTTAGATAAATTGTTTTTAATTTTTTAGTTATGTTATTTAATCTGTGTGTAAACGTCAAAAAGATAGATTGTAAATGATGTTTATTATTTTTTATTTAATAATTTTTCTATTTGTTTAAGTGTAATTCCCATTATTTTGGCGATAGCTTGCTTATCCATGCCTTTTTCTAATAAGGTTGTAACCATGATGATCTCTAATTTTTCCCGTCTAACTTTTTCTGATTTTGTTTTATGTTTTTCACATGCTAGTTTCTCTTTTGCTATGGCTTTTTCTTCTTTGCGGATTTGTTCCATAATTTGATAAGCAGGGACATATTTCAAGCTTTTTTCCAGTTCGTCCATTAATCCAATAGCTTTGAAACTAACATAAGTTTTGGTTGAAATAATTAGGTGATCAACCAGTTCGATGTTAAGAATTCGTCCAACTTGAATTAGGCGATCGGTCATATCTTTATTACACACAGAGGGGGCTAAGCGTCCTGAAGGGTGATTGTGTACCGCAATCACACGTGATGCATTTTTCATTACAGCCACTCGAAATACATTCATTGTTTCGATATTGACTGATTTGTAGGCGCCTAAAGCGATAAGTTCAATATGTACAATATAGCCAGCAGCGTTTAAACCGATAATCCAGAAATGTTCTTTTTCTTGATCTATTTTGTTATCACGTAGTAATACGTTTTTCATGATGTTATAAACATCATCAGTTCCTTCAATATAACGTTTATCATTTTTGCCCAGCTTAATATCCATTCGCAATTCGTATTTAGATAAAAAATGTACGAAATATAACATAAATCAGATGGTATTGTAAGCAATGGCTTTTGCGTCCCTTATTTATCAAGATTTATTGCTTATTTCGTAGTGATTTTAGGATAATAATAAACGGGATAAGTAAACGACATTGAATGTGCTTTTCGACAGTAAAAATATTTGAACGTGTTGAGAAAAACTTTACATTTAGACATGATTAATGCTCACGAGATCATTGATTGTTCAATGCCAAATTATAGACATGTTCGCGTAAATCGACTTTTTAAACCGCTTCAAACAATAGAATGAGGTAAAATAGGCACTTTTTTATATCGTACGATCGAGTAAAGATCGACAAATGGCATCGTGTTTGTGTTGCCATATTGATATAAAATAGACAAATTTATGTTACTTTTTATACTTAAATATCTATATTACCTTAAACATCTTTACATAAAATGTTATTTTTAGTAAGGTTACTTTACGTTGTTTGCACCATTTGATGGCATGATTTTTTCTCATTTTGGTGCAAAACTAGTCATCTTTTTGAACACTATAACTCAATTATTATCCGTTACTAAAACATTATAATTATTTTTTATTAGTTTTTTACTTTAAAAACAGTAATTATATTTATCCACTTTTATAAAGATGTTAAGAACTACTGGCATAGTAATTGCTTGTAATAATATTGAATATAATTAAGTCAATAATTATAGAAATAAGTTTAGAGGAAATATGCATATGGAAAATCATAGCAGTAGTACAGTTGCTTTTGTAAAAAAGCGGCGCTCTTCGTTAATAAGTGCCATTTTTCTAATGGCCACTTCGGCAATAGGTCCGGGATTTATTACTCAAACAGCCACTTTTACTGTTACTTTAGGTACCGCTTTTGCTTTTGGTATTTTAGCTTCTATTATTATCGATTTTGTGGTGCAACAAAATATTTGGCGCGTCGTTGCTTTAACTAAAATGAACTCTTCAGATATTGCTAATGCAACTATTCCTTTTAGTGGCTATGTTTTAGCTATGCTTATTATATTTGGTGGATTAGTTTTTAATATTGGTAATATTGCTGGAGCTGGATTAGGTTTAAACGCATTGGTTGGACTCGATCCTAAATGGGGAGGGGCAACCAGTGCGTTAATGTCAGTTTATATATTTTCATCCCGACAAGCCAGTCACTTTATTGATCGCTTAATGATCGGTTTTGGTTTATTAATGATTATTCTGACATTATTTGTGGTGTTTGCTTCACATCCACCAGTAGGTGAAGCGTTAAAAGAAACGGTTTTCCCTAGTAGCATTGATTTTGCTTCGATTACCACAATTGTAGGAGGTACGGTGGGTGGTTATATTTCTTATGCTGGTGCTCATCGATTACTAGACAAAGGAATGGTGGGTGTTGAACATATTGACTATGTTTCAGGTGCAGCAACTAAAGGCATAATGGTCGTTGGCTTAATGCGTTATATTTTGTTTTTAGCTATTTTAGGTGTTGTTGCAAGTGGTGTGACTATTGATATTTCAAGTTATGCGGCTAACCCTGCATCACAGGCGTTTCAAGCGGCGTTAGGGGAATTAGGACTACGCATTTTCGGCTTAATTTTATGGGCAGCTGCAATAACAAGTATTATTGGCGCTGCTTATACTTCTATGACATTTATAACGCCGTTCAAACGTAATATTACAGAAAGACAACGAAAAATTGCCACCATTATATTTATTGTTACTTCGCTTGCTGTTTATTTAATTATGGGAACAGCCCCAGTGTCATTGTTAGTCTTTGCTGGAGGCTTTAATGGTTTAGTATTACCACTGGGCTTAACTATTTTTGTTTATATTGGATGGCGACGATCTGATCTGATGTCTGGTTATCATTTTCCTCGATGGTTATTATGGTCCGGTGTCGTAGTCTGTGCTATTACTTGGTATATGGGAGCCATGTCAGTAGCGACTATCTTCAATTATTTAAAATAGAAGGGCAATATGATCATCGACAAATTGATTGATTTAAATAGTGACCTTGGCGAAAGTTTTGGTCAATGGAAAATGGGTAATGACGAAGCAATTCTAAAAATCGTAAGTAGTGCAAATATTGCCTGTGGTTTTCATGCTGGTTCCCCTGAGGGAATCTTAAAAACATTAAACGCTGCCAAATTAAATAATGTGGCCATTGGTGCGCATGTTGGTTATCCAGACTTAGTGGGTTTTGGTCGTCGAAATATGGACATTGCGACCGAAGAATTAATTGCCGATGTCATTTACCAGATTGGCGCTTTAAAAGGGTTAGCAACGTCAATTGGTAGTAAAGTGAGTTATGTTAAACCTCACGGTGCGTTATATAACACTATTGCACATGATAAACGTCAAGCAATGGCAGTTATTGAAGCAATTTGTCTTATTGACCCAGCATTGACATTGGTAGCACTTGCAGGTTCGCAGTTAATTAATTGGGCAAAAGATAAAGGCTTAAATGTTGTAGCTGAAGCTTTTGCTGATCGTGCTTATCATGCTGATGGGACATTAGTTTCTCGAAAACAAGAAGGTGCAGTATTGCATGATCCTGATTTAGTTGCTCAGCGAATGTTACAATTGGTCAATGAAGGCGGTGTTACCTCGATTGATGGTCAATTTGTTCGTATTGATGCTGGCTCAATTTGTGTGCATGGTGACAGTTCTGGGGCTTTAGCTATGGCGCAAAAAGTGAAAGAAAGATTACAACAAAATGGCATTACAATAACCTCATTTGCAAAGGTGAAAGATGTGTAAACTTGCCCACAACGTTGTACATTTAGACAAAATATCTCTATTTAGTCTTGAAGTATTTGCCATTTACCGAGGTGTTTAATGCGTTTTTTACCTGTTAATATTGATGCACTGATTGTTGAGCTCGCTTCCCTTGAGCAAACAATGGCTCTGACGAATTCGCTGCAAAGCTTGTTAGCACAAGGAAATATAAAAGAGATTATTCCCGCAGCGCGCACCATTTTGATTCGTTATAATCCAATAACAATTGATGCGAATACTCTTGCTAACCACATTGTAAAACTCGATATAACATCGGATGTAATAAAATCAGGTGAACAAATAACCATTCCTGTTCGTTATAATGGTGAAGATTTAGATCAAGTTGCTCAATATTTGGGTATAACGGTTGATGAAGTTATTACGCGTCATACCAGTAATGAATACCAAGTTGCGTTTTGTGGATTTGCTCCAGGCTTTGCTTATATGGTATCGAAAACAGCTCAACTGGATGTACCACGTCGACAGTCACCTCGGGTTCGTATTCCAGCAGGTTCTGTTGCTTTAGCTGGCGAGTTTAGTAGTATTTATCCACAAGCAAGTCCCGGTGGTTGGCAATTAATAGGTATCACAGACGTCGCTGTATGGGATATTTATCGTGAGCAACCAGCTCTATTTAAGCCGGGCACTCGTGTTAATTTTGTAGATGCGAGTAAAACGGCAGTACAATATCATTTACCTATGACTAAAAGGCAAAATAGTGTTATTGAACCAACATCCGATATCAAAATATTATCGACCGGTTTACAAACGCTTTTGCAAGACAATGGTCGAATGGGGCAAGCAGCTTTAGGTATTTCAGAATCAGGAGCAATGGATAAAACGGCGCTACATAGTGCTAATCGTGTTTTAGGCAATCCAATTAATGAGGCCGCATTAGAAATTACTCAAGGTGGGTTTAGTGCTCAAATAAATAGCCCTATGCTAGTTGCGGTAACAGGTGCGGTCTGTGATATCACGATATCAACCTCAACAGGTGAAAGATATCAAGCCTCAATGTATCAACCTATTCAGTTAGAGCATGGTGATACGATTTATTTAGGCCACGTTAAAAGTGGTGTACGAAGTTATTTTGCGGTGAGAGGTGGGTTTGAAGTATTACCGATTTTAACTAGTTGTTCTTTTGATACTCTTGCACAAGTCGGGCCTGCACCGCTTAAAGTTGGTGATACGTTAGCAATTAAACATCAGCAAAAATTAAATCCTGTTTCTTTAACTCAAACACCGGCTTTACATTATCCGTCTTCTAATGATGTGGTTGAGTTAGATATTGTACTAGGACCGCGTACGGATTGGTTTACAAAGCAAGCAATATCGCTACTTACTTCACAATTATGGCAAGTTACACCAGCTTCTAATCGGATAGGACTGCGCTTATTAGGCGATACACCATTAGCACGTGAAAAGCATCAAGAACTACCTAGTGAAGGAACCGTTATTGGCGCTATACAGATTCCAGCAAATGGACAACCCGTGCTGTTTTTAAATGATCACCCTTTAACGGGCGGTTATCCAGTCATTGGTGCTGTTTGTAACTATCATTTAGATTTAGCAGGTCAAATTCCTGTCAACGCTAAAATAAAATTTAATCCTATTGGGATGTTTAAAGAATTCGAAGGGAGTCATGTTGATCATGTCTGAACATAATAAAAAAATAGTGCATAAAGTATTGATCGCTAACCGTGGCGAAATTGCTGTGCGTATAATACGTGCTTGTCGTGATATCGGATTTTTGTCGGTTGCGATATATGCTGATGACGATCTTGAGTCGCTTCATACCCAAATGGCTGATGAGGCATATGGTTTATTTGGTAATAAACCAAGCGAAACTTACTTAGATATTGATAAAATTATTACCATCGCAAAAAAATCTGGTGCAACTATGGTTCATCCAGGTTATGGTTTTTTGTCTGAACGAGTAGAATTTGCTAAAGCAGTACAAGATGCGGGTTTAATTTGGATTGGGCCGAATCCAGAAACTATCGAAATATTAGGTGATAAAGTCAAAGCCAGAAAACTTGCTATTGAAGTTGGGGCACCTTTGGTGATGGGTACTAAAGAGCCCGTTAAAAACGCCAAAGAAGTGGTTAAGTTTGCACATATGCATGGCCTGCCGATTGCGATAAAAGCAGCTTTTGGTGGCGGTGGCCGAGGTTTAAAAGTTGCGTGGCAAATGGATGAAGTTGAAGAACTTTATCATTCTGCTGTGCGTGAAGCAGCCGCCGCATTTGGGCGGGGCGAGTGTTTTTTAGAACAATTTTTACATAATCCACGTCATGTTGAAGCGCAAATTATTGCTGATAGCTTGGGTAATATTGTGGTGGTAGGGACTCGGGATTGTTCATTACAACGCCGCAACCAAAAGTTAATTGAAGAATCGCCAGCGCCTTTTATTAGTAAACAGTTAGAGCAACAAATAATAAAAGCTTCAATTGATATTTGTGCTAAGGCAAACTATGTTGGTGTGGGTACAGTTGAGTTTTTATTAAGCCAAGATGGCAAATTATCTTTTCTTGAGGTTAATACTCGCCTACAGGTTGAGCATCCTGTTACCGAAGAAACAACCGGCATTGATCTGGTCATTGAACAACTACGCATTGCACAAGGTTTACCACTTAGCATTGAGCAAATGCCGATTCCTCGTGCCCATGCTATTGAATTTCGTATCAATGCAGAGGATGTGGCTAATGGTTTTTTACCTGCTGCAGGGACGATTACTCGATTTGATGCCCCGTCTGGACCCGGTGTACGCTTAGATAGTGGAGTAAAAACAGGATCGACTATCCCTGCAACATTTGATTCCTTGATGGCTAAATTAATTATTGTCGGTGAAAATCGAGAACAAGCAATTGCTAGGGCTAAAAGAGCATTAGCTGAGTTTGTCATTGATGGCGTTGCATCCGTTCTACCATTTCATCGAGAAATGCTTGAAAGTCCTGATTTTACAACAGATTTCAAAGTACATACTCGTTGGATTGAAACCGAATTCTCTACAATGTTACAACCTGCCAAAAGACAAATACCACATTTAGAACCAAGTATCACTCATACTTTTATTGAAATAGATGGTAAACGCTGCAAACTTGGTTTGCCTACAAATCTTTTTGCTGGATTATCAACATCAACTAAACTTTCTTTGGCAGAACCCTCTTCGACACTAGAGCCCAATTCCACTTTTAGTGTTGAGTCACCTGTATCGGGAAGTTTATTTAAATGGTTGATTGATGATCATCAAAATGTCAATCAAGGTGAAGTGATAGCAGTTATGGAAGCTATGAAAATGGAGGTTCCTATCACAGCACATCGGTCGGGCGTTTTAACACATAAACTTAAAGAAGGTGAATACATTAATGCAGGGACTAAAATTGCTGAAATAAGTTAAACCAAGGTGAAGTTATTAATAAGCTTCTCCAAATTAATAATTTTATTAACACATAACATATATTGGTGAGTATATTAATGTGAAATACTTGCCAATATGTTTATATGTAATTTTAAAATCATTTCTAACTGTATTGATTTGATGATTACTGTAATAGGTAAATTTGAATCAAATATATCAAAATATTAAAAGCCAATATTAATCATTAATATACTTGATTTTGATTATTTTGTCTTAAAATTGATTTTACTCAATATTATGTAAATTTTTATAATTTGATTGCTGTTTTATTCTCCATGTGGTGAAATATGAATTGATAATTCGGTATGTATACAATTGAATGTAACAAGTATCGAGTTACCAAAAGCTTTTCTTTTTTCCATCTTAAATTTTTAAAAATAGTTTTTAGCGTTATTTATTCAACAAGTCATTCTAGTTTTAGAGAATTATTGTGTTATTCAAATTACTTAGTTAATAAATAAACCAGTTTTTAAAATTTAAGTGCAACACTATAAAAATAACCAATTAATTAAGTTTTTCATGTTTTTCTATAAAAAATTGGATGAAAGCCAATAATTGCTTTTGTGAGAGGAAATATGAACAAAGTATCTAAGTTAATTTGGAACACATCGCGTCAACATGATATTGACAGCTTAAGGAAGGCACAATCTAAACGTAAAACATTTTTGATTAATATCATTACAACGGGTATAACTGCGGCTATGATTTCGCCTAGTTATGCGAACTGTAGTAAGAATGATCAAATTAATCAGTCTTGTTCTACCACTCATTCTTCAACTTTATTTAACACTGATACTGCTAATTATATTCAGAGCTTTTCAAGCATTAGCACGCGTGGGCGTTCAATCCATTTGAGCCAAAATAGCGATGTTACAAATAATAGTGGCAATGGATATGAATATACTTCTGCGACTGATACAGACAGTTTAATCTTTGGACAAACAGCAGGTAAAATTACAGGAAGCACTAGCGGCCTAAACTTAATACATCAAGGTACAAATATTTTATCAATAAATACTGCTGGAACCATACTGGGCGGTACAGATTATGGAATTGTGGCTGAAAATGCTGAAAACTCGACAGATATTATTATCACACAATTAACCAATGGCAGTATTACAGGTGGAAAAACAGGGATTTTAGTTGTTAATAATGGGAAAAGTACAACGAATGTTAATACTTCAGGTGCTGTTAATGGTAACCAAGAAGATGGGATATCGGTGATTAATGGTAATCAGGCAACCGACATTTCAATAAATAATGCTAAACCTGAAGGGGTTATTACGGGTGGTAATCGTGGTATAAATGTCGATAATCAAGGTATAGGTAATACCGAAATTCTGGTTTCAGGTTCGGTAAAAGGGGTCAATGGCGAAGGTATTTTTGTTAAAAATAGTAATCAAAGCAAAATAATTACCATAAACCAATTAGAAGAAAAAAGTATAATTTCTGGTAATACTTATGGTATTTCTGTTTATAATTCTGGGTCAGAGAAAACCAGTATTTTGACAAAGGGAAAAGTAATAGGAAGTAATAGTGATGCAATTTACTCTGAAACAGCTGAAACAGGATCAGATGTATTTATCACTCAGTTCGAACAAAGTGAAATTACCGGTCATAATAATGGGATTACCGTTATTAATAAGGGTAGAGGAGAAAGTACTTTTAACCTTTCTGGTAAAATAATTGGTGAACAACAAGATGGGATTGTGGTTCAAAATTTAAATCTAGACTCAACTAAATTATCCATAACACAGGGTGGAGGAAGTATTTGGGGAAATGTTAATGGTTTAAATTTATTGAATAAAGGTAAAGGAGCAACAACCATTACAACCAGAAATGATGTGCAAGGACAACAGAAAGATGGCATTATTGCGATAAATGAAACGGGATCGGATCTTTTAAAATTAGATCAAACATCAGGTTCAATTAAGGGACATAATAATGGGCTAAATTTTGTCAACAAAGGTAACAGTTCTATTATTATGAACATATCGGGTGATGTTACTGGTCAACAAGAAGATGGCATTAAGGCTATCAATCAAGAAGAAAGTGCTACAAATATCAATCTTACACAGTCTATAGGATATATCCGTGGTCACAATAACGGTATAAATGTCATAAATAATGGTCGAGGTTCTACTCAGATAGATTTGAGCAGTTATATTTTGAGTTATCAAAATGATGGTGTTTCAATCACTAATGGTAATACAGCCAATTCTCTTACGATAAATCAATATAATGGTACTATTACTGGTAACGGAAAGGGTATTAATCTCAATAATAATGGTAAAGGAACAACCAATATCGGTTTATCCGGTACTGTGTCATCTAATACTAATGAAGCGGTATTTGCAGAAAATGGTAATCAGACAGATGAATTAAATTTTATACAATCTGGTGGGAGCATAAATGGCAAGACAAATGGTGTTTATTTAATTAATAATGGATTGGCTTCGACCTATATTGAGACATCTAGTGTCATTGTGGGTGATTCTCAACATGCTCTATTGGTCGTTAATAACGATACAACTAATGATTTAAACATTAAACAGTCTGATGGCAGTATTACGGGTTTTTATAATGGTATTAATGCACTCAATAATGGTCAAGGGTTAACAGATATCGAAATTGCTGGTGAAGTAAATGGCTATAATGCTGAAGCGATTTTGATTAATAATGGTCTTAAAACCAGAGAGTTAAAATTTACAGTAACACAATCTGGTGATATAAAAGGTCATAGTAAAGGCGTGAATTTGATAAATAATGGCGAGGGATCATCTACTTTAGTTTTAAATGGTAAAATTAACTCGACGTTAGATGATGCGATAGATGTCTCTAACCAAAATAATACGACAGGCATAGATCTGACACAATCAACAGATAGTATTATCCAAGGTGCTAATAATGGTATTAAGTTAAATAATTCAGGTAAAGGCAATGTTGTCATCGTTACATCGGGGATTGTAGTAGGTGAAGCAAAAGCGGGTATTGAGGTTGATAATGGGACAACAAGCTCAGGTGTAAGTATCAAACAAAACCAAGGAGCCATTCATGGACGAGATAATGGTATTTATGTAAATAATAACGGCACCGATAATACAGTTATTGATATAGCTAATAAAGTTTACGCTGATGGTAACGATCAAAATAATAACAAAGATGCCGGTATTTACACTACAGGTCAATCAGGTACGGCAACGTATATTAACCTTAATAATGGTGCTAATGTTTATTCTACACTTGGTACGGCTATCAGAAACGAAGTAACCAATTCAACTATCAATCTTAATGATGGTTCTAAGGTTAGTGGTAAAATTTTGCTTGGAACAGGTAATGACACGTTGAATATTAACCAAGGTGCTGATATTTCTGATATAACTGTACTTGATGGTGGGCATAAAGCTACCCGAGATGGAGACTTGTCAGAGAAAGACGTGCTTAATTTTAGTACGCATCTTACTGGTTCTTCTGACTCAACAGGCAGTATCAATAATGTGGCTATTTTAGATTGGGAAAATATTAATGTTGGTCAAACAGGCATTTTATCACTAACAGGTGATCTTAATACTGATAAATTAACCCTTAGCTCGGGATCGGTGTTAGATTTAGTGCCATCCTTGCATCAAGCTACAGTGCGAGGAAGTGTGTATAATGCTGGTACTATTACACTTAATAATGGTTATGCTGGAGATAATTTAACTATTACAGGGGATTATAATGGTGTAAATGGCAGATTGTTACTTGATACAGTCGTTCAAGATAGTAATAGTCCGACCGATAAATTGCTCATTGGTGGCAATGCTTCAGGCCATACATCAGTAAACATAAATAATGTTGGTGGATTAGGCGCTAACACCGGTATGACTAATGGTATTGAGATTGTTAATGTCAAGGGTATAAGTTCAAATGATGCGTTTAACTTAGAAGGTAATCATATAGATGTTGGTGCTTTTGAATATTATTTATATAAAGGCGGCCTTAATCAAGAAAACGAAAACTGGTATTTGCGCTCTTATAAACCAACGAACCCAACAGACCCAGATAAGCCGGTTAACCCAACAAACCCAGATAAACCCGTTAATCCGACTAACCCGGATAAACCGGTTAACCCAACAAACCCAGATAAACCGGTTAATCCAACTAACCCAGATAAGCCGGTTAATCCGACTAACCCGGATAAACCGGTTAACCCAACAAACCCAGATAAACCCGTTAATCCGACTAACCCGGATAAACCCGTTAATCCGACTAACCCGGATAAACCGGTTAATCCAACGAATCCCGATAAACCCGTTAATCCGACTAACCCGGATAAACCGGTTAACCCAACAAATCCCGATAAGCCCGTTAATCCGACTAATCCGGATAAACCGGTTAATCATAAACTAACTTATCGTAAAGAAGTACCAATGTTTGCCGCAGTTGCCGCTCAATTACGCCAAGCAGACCTTATAATGCAAGGTAATATGCACCAACGTATAGGTAATACATTATTACCTGATGATTACATTAGTTGGGGAAGATTAATTGCGGCACGTTCAGATATTAAACAAGATGGCGACGTTGATGCACGTAGTAAAGGGAATTATACAGGTTTTCAAGTTGGAAGTGATGTTTGGTTGAGTGAAGATACTAATTGGCGAGCAGGGGGCTACTTTGGTTATTTATATGGACGGTTACATATGAATGGCTTTGCTAGTGGTGACTATAGCCAAGTTGGTAAAAATAATATCAACTCTTACTTTATTGGCGCTTATGGTAATTACATGCAAAATGATGGCACTTATTTAGATTTGATTTTACAAGGTGGGCGTCATGAAGTGGATATTAAACCTGACGAAAGTAAAAATAGTAGTCAAAAAGGTTATGGTATTAGCGCTTCAATCGAAGCGGGAAAACCATTTAATTTAAATTATTATGATTGGAAATTAGAACCTCAAGCACAAATTATTCATCAATGGTTAAATATCAATAACAGCCATATAAGTGGACAAACAACGGTTAAACAGGACGATAATGATTCTTGGTTATTCCGAGTTGGTGCACGATTAGAGAATAATTTTCAGACTGACTTAGGTACATTACGACCTTATACCCGTGTCAATTTGTTCTATTCGCCAGATGGTGATGATCACACTATTTTTGCAAGTCCAAGTGCTTCAACAAAAATTAAAAGTGGTGCAGGCTATACAAGCACAGAGCTTGCTATTGGTGGAAGTTACGAGATCAATAGTCAAATAAGTGCATATACTGAAATTGGTCATACTTGGTCTAACAGCGGTGATGCCAATGTCAAAGCACCTATTACGGGATCTTTAGGTCTTAGAGCTAATTGGTAGTTTAAGTTAGATCCTAATTTTATTTTATACAAACCGATATCTTATTTAAGTAGGGTATCGGTTTTTTATTGAGATTATTCAAAAAATGTAATTAACACTAATGATATTAAAATGATTGAAACATTAAGTATTTATCAAACTTAGTTTTAATAAATAGAATTTATTTATCTTATTGTTAATAAATAAGGCATCAATATTGTGATTTTTTCTACTTTTAGTTGTCATTAACTATTCCAAGCATTATTAAACTATTATAGTCGTATAGTTTACCAACTATATAATCGAGTTGCTTTTGTTTCACTGACTGCTTATTATTAAAGAACTATAATTTTGTAAAAATTCAATAATCGTTATTTATATGTCATCTCAAACACTCTTGAAAAAAGGAAATGATACTAAAACAGCATTAATTCGTAGTGGTATGGAGTTAATGACAACATATGGTTATTTATCATCAAATATTGAAAGTATATTAAAACAGGTTGGGGTACCAAAAGGTTCTTTCTATTACTACTTTAAAAGTAAAGCGGATTTTGGTCATGCCATTATTACCTCATACAACAATTTTTTTATGCATAAATTAGATAAACATCTAACTAATAATGCAATTTCATCACCTTTAGCTAGAATCCAAGCGTTTTATGAAGATGCGAAGCAAGGTATGGCAAAATATGATTACAATCGAGGCTGTTTAATTGGGGAGTTAATTCAAGAAGAATCCTTACTGCCAAAGGGATACGCAAAAGTTCTTGAACAAATTTTGCTAAATTGGCAAGCTAAACTTGAAGAATGTCTACTTCTTGCTCAGCAATGTGGTGAACTAAAATCAAATAGTGACTGCAAGGCATTAGCTGAATTTTTTTGGATTGGTTGGGAAGGGGCGGTTACACGTAGTAAGTTAATTAAACGATCTGATCCGTTAGATTGTTTTATTCAACTGTTTCTCGATAAAATTGTCCACTAATACCTACAAGATTATTGATAGTAAGACAAATATTACGCATTTTTTGAATTATCGAACATAATTAATCCGTTAAAACAAGAGCCCTATCTAGGACCAAAATATCTGATTGTAATCTGTTGCAATTAACTAGACGATCGGTCTATAATCTTTAGACTATTTGTCTATAAACAGTAATTCAATAAGTTAACTTTATTACTAAGCTTTTTTGTAGTGAATTACCCAATCCGATTTACAAAAATTTGATAAGGAATATGTATGTCATTTAACGCCATTATTTTAGAAAAAGATGAGATTAATGGGTTTTCACATTCATTAAAAACCATCACTAAACAACAGTTGTTGCAACAACAGGGTGATACTCTAGTTCAAATTCACTATTCAAGTATCAATTATAAAGATGCATTAGCGTTAACTCATAAAAGTCCTGTTGTTAGGCAATGGCCTATGGTGCCGGGTATTGATGGTGTGGGTACAGTTATTGAATCTAACAGTGATCGATATCATGCTGGTGATACTGTTATTTTAAATGGTTGGGGATGTGGTGAAACCCATTGGGGGTGTCTGGCGCAATATGCTTACTTAAAATCAGATTGGTTAATTCCATTACCCCAAAATATCACTCCCTATCAATCGATGATTATTGGTACCGCTGGATATACCGCTGCATTGTGTGTAAAACGTATTGTTGATTTTGGGATAAAACCGCAAAGCGGAACTATACTTGTGACAGGGGCGAGTGGCGGAGTTGGCTCGGTTGCGGTAGCTTTATTAAGCAAATTGGGTTATCAAGTTACTGCATCAACAGGTAAATTAACTGACACAGAATATTTAAACAAACTTGGTGCAAGCAATATTATTGATAGTAAACAGTTGAAAGAGGCTGGTAAACCTCTACAAAAAGAACAGTGGTCAGCCGTTGTCGATGTGGTTGGTTCTTATACCTTAGCTAATGTATGCGCCCAAACTCAGTATGGTGGCATTGTAGCCTGTTGTGGTCTCGCTCAAGGCATGGATTTACCCGCAACGGTTGCTCCGTTTATTTTACGAGGCGTCACACTAGCAGGTGTAGATAGTGTGATGGCAAGCTATGATAAACGAATTGCTGCTTGGCAATTAATAGCAGAAAATATGGATGAAAAGCTGTATTCTCATATAGCTCAGACTATTACATTAAATGAATGCTTTGAAGTGGCAAATAAGATGATCGCAAGTAAAATTAAAGGTCGCTTTGTAGTTGATGTAAATAACTAAATCGATATTTAATAAAGTGGTGTAATTTTACACTGCTTTATTAATCCTGAAATTGATTTAGATAAAAATTAACCCAATTCATTGATTAATAATTCTTGTATTTCCTATAAAATCAGACTAAATTTAATCTTAACTGTTTTGAAAGTAGAGTTCGCAACAACCGTTTAGAATTATCCATATTGTATGATTAATTTATAGGGGAATGTGATATGCCTTATCAAACACGAGACGACCTACCTGAGTCTGTTCGACATGTTTTACCAGCACATGCTCAAGATATTTTTAAAGAAGCATTTAATAGTGCCATAAAAGAGTATCAAGATCCTAAAAAAAGACGAGATAATAGTTCACCTGAGCAAGTTGCTTTCCGTGTTGCCTGGTCGGCGGTTGAAAAGCTTTACCATAAAGATGAAAACGGCAAATGGGTCGCTAAATCGTAACGTTAATGCTGTATACTTGTTTTAACAAACCATAATGCTATATGATTGATGCTCAATTAAAAATAGTATAATCCAAGCCAACATGTATGGTTGGCTTATTTATATTCAAATTAAGAGATTAAAATGTTCATTTTTTCAATTACCTACCTCAAGCCGATTAGTGAAGTAGAAAAATACTTACCACAACATATCGATTATTTAGAACGTCATTATCAATCAGGACATTTTATTGCTTCAGGCCGAAAAGTGCCACGTATTGGGGGTGTGATACTTTGTCGTGCTGAGAATAAAGAACAAGCGCTAACTATAATGCAAAAAGATCCATTTTATATTTATCAAATTGCACAATATGAACTCATAGAATTTATACCTACAAAGTTTGCGAAGGAGTTTGAAGTGTTTATCTCATTATAGTCAAAAAATTTTAATGAATATTAATAAAATTTTATTAAAAAAATAGTTAGTCTAAGTCTCATTATAAAATGAACCGATTATCAATCCATTCATCTTTTAATATCACTATTCCAAAAAAGTGATAAAAACGTTGAGCTTTTTTGTTTTTTTCAAGTCCTATATAAGTCTGTTATTTGTTAAATAAAATTATTTTAAATTCATTTAAGTCTATTTATTATGGATTGATTAATTATTAATGAAAAAATAGAGAATAACTAATCAAATCAGTATGTCAGGGTGATCAATAATCACTTAATAAATTAGGATCGATCTGTCGAACGGGTATTAAATTAGTCGTTATACAACCTAATCATTAACTTATCATTAGCTTAATCTTTTTAAAAAAATGCGAGTTATTTAGTAAAAGATTATCTCACAAATTTGTACAAACACATTTTTTTATTAGGTAAATTTTTATCGTAGTGGCTCAATGTCTTCGCTTTATCTAAAGGTTAGATAAATTTTCCTTATCATGTTCTCATTTTTTATTTTTCCTGATCAATACGGAAAAAGTTGGTTAGTAATTCAACTTTTTTCCTTTTATACTGAATTCAATCTCTCATTTAATACAGGTATTTGATCATGAATAACAAAGGTTTACCAAAAGGTTTTTTATGGGGTGGTGCTGTTGCTGCACATCAATTAGAAGGCGCATGGCAAGCTGGTGGTAAGGGGCCTAGTGTTGCGGATGTGATGACAGTTGGATCGACTAAAAGTTATCGTAAAATCACCGAAGGTATAATTCCCGGTGAGTATTATCCTAATCATGAAGCTATCGACTTTTATCATCATTATAAAGATGATATTAAACTCTTCGCTGAAATGGGGTTTAAATGTTTTCGAACTTCGATTGCATGGACTCGCATTTTTCCTAAAGGTGATGAACTGGCACCCAATGAAGAAGGCCTAAAATTTTATGATGACCTATTTGATGAATGTTTAAAATACAATATTGAACCAGTTGTTACCCTCTCACATTTTGAATTACCTTATTATTTAGTTACTGAATATGGTGGTTTTCGTAATCGTAAATTAATTGATTTCTTTGTGCGCTTTGCAGAGGTCTGCTTTGATCGTTACAAAAATAAAGTCAAATATTGGATGACCTTTAATGAGATCAATAACCAAGCTAATTTTAATGAAGATTTTGCGCCTTTTACAAATTCAGGTATCTACTATAAAGCTGGCGATAATCGCGAACAAATTATGTATCAAGCGGCACACTATGAGTTGGTTGCTAGTGCAAAAGCGGTTCAAATTGGTCATGCTATCAATCCTGATTTCCAAATCGGTTGTATGATTGCATTCGTACCAATCTATCCGGAAACCTGTAAACCTGGTGATATCTTAATGGCGCAAAAAGTCATGGAACGTAAGTATTTCTTTACCGATGTTCATGTTCATGGTCAATATCCTAACCATATTATCAAATACTGGCAACGCAAAGGCTTTAAATTAGACGTGACAAGTCAAGATCTCGAAGTGTTAGTAAACGGCACTGTTGATTACATTGGTTTTAGTTATTACATGTCTAATGCGATTAGAAAAAAATCAGATAACTATGAATATAACGAAAAAACCGATTTAATTGGTAATCAATACGTTAAAAAATCTGATTGGGGTTGGCAGATCGATCCGGAAGGTTTGCGCTACACATTAAATTGGTTAACTGATATGTATCACTTACCGCTTTTCATCGTAGAAAATGGATTTGGTGCATATGATAAAGTTGAAGCTGATGGTAGTATTCATGACAGCTATCGTATTGAATATCTTCGAGAACATATTAAACAAATGAAGTTAGCGGTTGAAGAAGATGGCGTTAATTTGATGGGATATACCCCTTGGGGCTGTATTGATTTGGTATCAGCGGGAACAGGTGAAATGGAAAAACGTTACGGCTTTATCTATGTTGATAAAGACAATAAAGGTAAAGGCACTTTAAAACGAAGTCGAAAAGAGTCATTTGCTTGGTATAAAAAAGTCATTGAGTCAAATGGTGAAAATTTATAACGGATAAGTTTATAGGAGACACTATGAAAAAAGCATTAATTATTTGTGCTGCTGGTATGTCATCATCGTTAATGGCAAAAAAAGTCACGGAATTTTTTGCAAAAGAAGATAAAGCTATTACCGTTGATGCAGTTTCAGCCACTGAAGGCACTAACATGATCAAAAACAGTGACTTCGGACTTTTTTTAATTAGTCCACAAACCATGATGATGTTCGATAAATTCAAAAAATTAGGTGATGAAGTAGGTAAACCCGTGGTTAGTATCCCTTTTCAAGCCTATATTCCTATCCAATCAGGGATTGAACAATTAGCAAAGTTGATTGAGGATAATATTAACTAAGTTGAATTTGTATATACAGGTTGGCGCTGTCTTTGCTATGCCTTAAATAACAGCGCCTTATTACCTTGGTCGGTGAGTTTTTCGCGTAGATAAATTTAACCACGATATTTTGTATAGCGGTTTTAGTTGCCACAGGTAAGAATGATAATGATAAAAAACAAACAACGTGACCTTATTGCTTTAATGGTCTGTTCTAAAAATATATTCAAAAGTAGTGCCATGCTCGCAAAAGCATTGTCGTTATCCGATAGAACGGTACGTACTTATCTTCATGATCTCAAATCACTCATTGAAGAAAATGGTGCCATTATTGTGAGTAAGCAAGGTTATGGGTACCAACTACAAGTAAAAGATAGAACAGTATTTAATCAATTTTTAATTAAACATCACTTATTGGATCCCAATCAAGAACAAGTTAATTGTCGAGAACTTTGCCAAAGAAAACATCATATCCTAAATCTTTTATTACTTGAAAGCCAAACAATAGATATTGAAACATTATCAGAACAGTTATTTATTAGTACATCGCAATTATGCAAAGACATGCAAGATATCAAGCTTCAACTGCAACCTTTTGAACTCACTTTAAAAAAAAATCGCAGCTTGTTTTATGTTGATGGTGCAGAAAAAGCAAAGCGACATTTCATTATGAGCTATTTTTTTCATGAAGAAACACTCAATTTTTTACACCGTTTAAGTTATCTCAATAAATTTAGTGATGTAATAAGTTTTGATACTTTAACCATTATTATTTTAGATGAATGTCGTGAAGCAAAAATTAAACTATCTGATGTAATGATGCAAAATATTGTGTTGCATTTGGCGTTAAGTATAAAACGTTTACAATCAGGATTATTAATTCAAAATCTTGATTTGCCAAGCTCAGCTAATCACGCTTTGGAGTACCAAGTTGCTCAAAAAATTATTAATCGAATTGAAGTCGTAATTGGATTTTCTTTCCCTAAAGAAGAGCAGATGTACTTAACTTTACATTTGATGAGTAAATCCAATGTTATTGAGCAGAATTTAGATAGCCAATTAAGCTTAATGTTGAACAATTTGCTAGTCAAAATTCAACATGAAACAGGTTACCAATTTTTGAACGATGAGCAGTTAAAAAATGGATTAGTACAGCATTTAAAACCGATGTTAGTACGCTTAGAACAAAATATAACTTTAGAAAATCCATTACTTAAAGAAATCAAAACCTGTTCGACTGAACTGTTTGAATTGGTTAAACATTATTTTAGCCAACTTCCAAACTTAAAAAACTATTCTATTCAAGATGATGAGTGGGGTTATTTAGCCCTCCACTTTTTAGCATCAATCGAAAAACTAAAAAATGAACAAAAAGCGAAAGTTTTAATTATCTGTGCTACAGGCTTAGGCAGTGCTCAACTATTAAAAAATCGGGTTGAACGTGAATTTCAAGAACGAATTAAAATTGTCGACACACGAGGATATTATGAAATTGATCCCGAGATGTTAGATGAGGTGGATTTTATCATCTCTTCCGTCGATCTTTCATCAAAAGTGTTTAAAATTCCCGTTTTTCAGGTTTCTGTATTTTTTACTGAAGACGATGTGCAAAAAATTCGTTGTTATCTTGCTTCAAAAAAACATTTTAATTCTGTGAATCGTACCGCATTCAACAAAGTAATGCCCAGTGTTTCAGGTGAATTAACGCATATTGAGCAAGTTATTGATGATTTAAGTGCCGACTATTTTTATATCTGTCAACATCCTATATCAAAAGATGAATTGTTAGTTCGATTACTGGATCGATTATCGATAAATGAATCCTGCTGTTATACAAATAAAATGCTAAAACAGATAGATAAGCGTTCGTTATTAGGCGATATTTTTTTTAGTGATACCATTGCCGTCCCTCATCCAGCTGAACCTGTAGGCAAGCTGTCAAAAATAGGCATTGCTCTTATTCCTGAAGGGCTATTTTGGCAGCAAAATCACCCGAAAATACATTTTGTTTTTTTGATTTCACCGTCTATTTATCAAAATCCCAACTTAGCGATGATGACTAAAGCGATTGTCAATTTAATAGATAGCTTTGATATACAAGCAAAATTACTCAAAACGCAAAATTTTAATCAATTTAGACAACTTTTTATTCAACTTATTGAAAAGGAGTATAGCCATGAATGATGAAATGAGTTCCGATGATCTTCAATTGATTGCTTTTAACATTATTTTACATAGTGGTAATGCCAAAACCAAAATTCATGATGCATTTAACGCTATGCGGCAAACTGATTTTAACTTAGCAAAACAACTCCTTGAACAAGCCAATGAACAGATTCTTCAAGCACACAAATCGCAAACTGGTTTACTGCAAAGTTATGCTAATGGCATCAAAATCAACATGGAAATTATTATGGTGCACGCACAAGATCATTTAATGACAACCATGACTATGCGAGAAATTGCCATTGAAATGGTCCATCTGTACGAACTCAATCATCAGCTTACCGAAAAATTACGAGGTTAAATCTAATCATGGACAAACAGTTAAAAATACATCAGAAAGCAAGTTTAACTAACCTTTATTTCAATCGCTTTTTAGCCGTTCGTTACAGCACCGCGTTATTCCTATTTTTAAATCTCTATTGGTTGGTATTTTTACTTGGTTCACTGTCATTTATGGCTATTTTACCAGCTATGATTTTTATTCTGGGCACATTAGCCAGCTTTGAACAAATTAAATTATATCGACAACATCAAAATAGATTACCGTTTGCCAAGTTATTTTATCAAACCATTTTTATCAGTTATTGCATGGTAACTATTACTGTTTATAGCTCTGTGTTTCATTTATTTTTTCCATTTTTAAAAGTAGCACCAACAACATTAACTACTATTTTTGTGCTCTTGTTGGGGTGTCTAACTATTTCGCTGTTAATGCTCTATAAATTGAAAAAGATTGAGCGTAACAAAGATAAACACTATCAAAGAATTCTAGCTTACCAAGCGATCATTAATTAGAAGAGGAAAACAAGATGAATACTGGATTTATGTTTTTACAAAAGTACTTGATGTCGCCTATGGCAAAAATATCACAATTTAAAATTGTACGAGCAGTGATGGCGGCAGGTATGGCATCAATTCCTTTTTGTATCGTAGGATCGATGTTTTTAGTCTTTAATACATTACCGATGACTTTTACTGGTTTAGAAAGTCTATTTGAGAATACGATTTTTCGAATAAGTGATCTTTATATGATTGCTAATACAGCAACCATGGGGATTTTAGCGATCTATTTTAATATTGTTGTTGGTTATGAACTAACTAAAATTGAACAAGAAGAGACGGGTTTAAAAGTTAGTCCACTCAATGGAGCCATGCTTTCCATATTTGCTTTTATGATGACTTTACCTGAGCTTGTTTTGAAAAATGGCTCTGTCGTTTTACTTAATGATACAACAGAATTGGTTTTTAATGGTTTACGCTTAAAACCTTTTATTTTTCGGTTAGGTACTTCGGGTATTTTTATTGCTATTGTCATGGCGATAGTTGCAACTCAACTTTATTTTGTTTGTGTTAGACGCAATTGGGTTGTCAAAATGCCCGAAACTGTTCCGTTAGGTGTTTCACGATCGTTCACTGCTTTAATTCCAACATTTATCATCGCATTTACTATCATCATTCTTAATGGCATTTTAATTTACTTTGGTACCGATATTTTTGATATTATTGGTGTGCCATTTACTTTTGTGACCAATCTAACCAAAAGTTGGCTTGGTATCATGGTAATTCTATTTTTAATTCATGCACTTTGGGTTGTTGGTATTCATGGTGCTAGTATTATCGGTGCGTTTATAACGCCAATAATGTTAGCCAATATGGCTGAAAATGCTTCTGGTTCACATATTCCTTTTGCTGGTGAATTTAATAATTCATTAGTCATTTTAGGCGGATCTGGCTCAACGCTATTAATGACCTTTTTTATTGCTTTTTTTGCTAAATCTAGTCAATTAAAAATATTAGGTCGGGCTTCGGTTGTGCCTGCCATTTTCAATATTAATGAACCTGTTATCTTTGGTATGCCAATCGTTTATAACCCATATCTTGCCATACCATTCTTATTAGCGCCAATGGCTTGCGGTACGTTGGGTTATTTTGCTATAAGTAGTGGTTTTATGAATCCTATTATTGCGTTAGTGCCTTGGCCATCCCCAGCAGGATTAGGTGCTTTTATTGGAACAGGTGGAGATTATAAAGCCGCGATTGTTGCTATATTTTCGGCCATTTTGGCATTATTGATCTATTTACCTTTTGTAAAGTTATACGACAACAAACTTTTTAAAGGAGAACAACAAAAGGCAAATAGTTAAATACAGAACCTATACTCTGCCTTTGATTCTTATTAGAGCGTTTAAATTTTTATTAAAATGATGACGCTCTTTTTATTTCTCTCTCAAATTCTCATATTTGACATATGCCTCAAATATTTTGGTTCACCTTAATTTGATATTGTTTAATATTTACTCAATTTTTTAAAATTATATGCTATATTGATAATTCCCTTTTATTCAACAGTATTATGATTTAATCATGTTTTGTTGGTACTTTGAGTAAAAGGGAAGGACGAAAATACAATATTGATGAGGAGGTACAAAATGTTAAATTGCAAAGGCCAGTTGATAAAGTATTGCTACCTTATCCTGTTTTTTATGTTTTGTCAGCCCATATATGCGGTTGAAAATGGTAAACAAAAATTTGAATCAGGCGCAATAGCGTCGCCTGATTATTATGGTGCGATTGCTGGGCAAGAAATGTTAACAAAAGGTGGTAATGCTGCTGATGCTGCTGTTGCTACCGCCTTTGCATTGGCTGTGACTTATCCTGAAGCAGGTAATATTGGTGGCGGTGGTTTTATGACGCTTTGGATGGAAGGAAAGCCCTATTTCATTGATTATCGAGAAACTGCCCCACAAAAAGCCGATAAAGATATGTTCCTTGATGAAAATAAGAATGTTATTACTGACTTAAGTTTGTATTCTCATAAAGCTTCGGGCGTACCTGGAACGGTTGCAGGCATGTGGGCAATCCATCAGCGATTTGGTAAATTAACCTGGAAAGAGGTATTAGCACCTGCAATTCGTTTTGCCAATGATGGGTTTACTGTCAATAAACAGTTGGTTGAACGTTATCAAGAAGTTGAAGCATCAGCCCCTACTAATGGTCACTTTAAACAATACTTTGGTTCAATGCAAGAAGGTCAAGTGTTCAAACAACCTAAACTTGGCAAAGTACTTAAAAGTATTGCTGAGCAGGGAAGTGATGGCTTTTATAAAGGGAAAACAGCGAAATTAATTGCACAGCAAATGATACAAAACGATGGCTTAATTAGTGAAAGTGATTTAGCTAATTATCAAGCTAAATGGCGAGATCCACTTGTTGCAAATTGGCATGATATGCAGATTGTGACAGCGCCTCCACCAAGTTCAGGTGGTGTGGGCTTAATTCAATTACTTTTAATGAAACAAGATTTAGCAAATGATTTTGAAAATGTTTCCGTTAATTCTCCACAATATATCCATTTATTAGCTGAAATAGAAAAGCGAGTATTTGCCGATCGCGCTGAATATATGGGTGATCCCGATTTTGTCACTGTGCCCGTTGCGAAATTGATTGATGCTAAATATGTGGCAGAAAGAGCTAAACAAGTGAATCCAACAGCAATTTCTATCACCGAACAAGTTAAACCTGGTTTAACTAGTGAACCTGAAAAACTGCAAACAACCCATTTTTCAGTGGTAGATAAATGGGGTAATGCGGCTTCTAATACTTATACGCTTAATGGCTGGTTTGGATCAGCGGTTGTGATTGAAGGCACAGGCATTATTTTAAATAATGAAATGGATGATTTTAGCAGTAAGCCAGGTGTTGCCAACCAATTTGGTGTAGTGGGTAAAGATGCTAACGCTATTGAACCTAACAAACGACCCTTATCGTCGATGACGCCAAGTATATTGATTAAAAATAATGATGTGGTTATGGTCATTGGTACGCCTGGTGGTTCAAGGATTTTTACTTCAATCTTCCAAGTGATAACAAATGTATTTGATAATCACATGTCATTGAAAGCCGCTATGGATGCACCACGTTATCATCATCAATTATTACCTAAAAATGTGATTTTTACCGAACCTTATCAAAAGAAAGTCCCTGAGGATTTTAAACACAAACTAGAACAAATGGGCTATCGTTTTGAGCAACAGGATTTTAATGGTGATATTCAAGCGATTAAGGTAACTGATAAACAACCAGAGGCTGTTTCAGATAGTCGTGGAAGAGGAACATCCCTCGTAATTAACTAAAATAGTTGATTTAATGTAATAAATTGCTATTTAGTTAAATTTGCTTTGTAATGGTAATCAAGAAAATAAAAAAACCCGTACATAATTGACGGGTTTTTATCATTGTAGAATGATTATTCAGGAATAATATCAACAATAAGTTTAGCAAAAGCTTCACTATGAACTTGGAAGAATACTTCGTGTTCACCAGTGGTACGCAATACACCATTTGGTAAGCGAACTTCGCTTTTTGATACATTAATACCACGAGCTTTAACTGCATCAGCGATATCACGAGTACCAATTGAACCGAACAATCTACCTTCATCACCTGCTTTAGATTTGATAGTAACTTTACCTAGAGCATTGATTTCAGCAACGCGTTGTTCTGCGGCTTTTAATGTTTCAGCAAGTTTAGCTTCTAATTCAGCACGACGTGCTTCAAAGAATTCAATATTCTTTTTAGTTGCAGGTACGGCTTTACCTTGTGGAATCAAAAAGTTACGTGCATAACCTGCTTTAACATTAACTTGATCACCTAAGCTGCCTAAATTAGCAACTTTATCGAGTAGAATAATTTGCATTATATGTTCCTCTGTTGCTAATTACTGATGGTTGTCAGTATATGGTAATAATGCCAAGTAACGAGCGCGTTTAATAGCGCGAGCTAATTGACGTTGATATTTTGCGCTAGTACCAGTAATACGGCTTGGTACAATTTTACCACTTTCTGTGATATAGCTTTTTAATAAAGAAACATCTTTATAATCAATTTCTTTAACGCCTTCTGCAGTAAAACGGCAGAATTTGCGACGACGGAAATAACGTGCCATTTGGCTATTCTCCTAATAGTTTAATTTGGTCAGCATGTAAAACTATTTGACTGGTTTTATCTCGTTTAGTATGTGTGCTGATAAAGCCACTTACTAATACTTTGCTGCCTTTTTTAATACTGTAACTTAACTCTTGTTGCCCGCTGACGATAACTGGTATTGTACACCATGCTTGTCTTGGGAGTTCTGCTTCGATTTGTTCAGAAACGTGTTCTAAATAAAACTGACAGTGCGAAATCCCACTCGGACTCATTCTTCGTATCGGTGTTTTAGTAACAATACCCGATAACTCTAAACGATTATTCTTCGGAATCATCATCCATGTTTACATCGCTAAAATCTTCTTCAGCGTTACGACGCTCGTCTTTAGCTTTTAACATAGGTGAAGTTTCAGTTACAGCGTGTTTTGTACGCATAATTAAACTGCGAATTACTGCATCATTAAAACGGAAGTTATCTTCAAGTTCATTTACTGCTTCTTGAGTAGCTTCTACATTCATTAACACATAGTGTGCTTTATGCAGTTTTTCGATAGGATAGGCTAATTGGCGACGACCCCAATCTTCTAAACGATGGATTTTTCCACCATCAGTGGTTAATGTACCAGTATAACGTTCAATCATACCAGGTACTTGTTCACTTTGATCTGGGTGAACCATAAATACAATTTCGTAATGACGCATTATCGCTCCCTACGGATTAATCAGCTTTCTGTCGGGGCAACCGCAACCCATTGAAAGCAAGGAACATGAAAAATAGGCGGTTGAAATCGACGGGGCATTATATATCAACACAATATAATTGACAAATGGTTGCATTAGATTTTTTACTTGCAAAGTACGGATAATTTTAAGTGTCATGGCAAATTTGATATTACACCTGTAAAATGTAACGATTTGTATACATTTTTCTCTTCAAAATATGCTATGCTTGCAATAATGAAGTTATGAAATCATAAATATTGATAAATGAAAAGGAGAAATACGATGGCTGAGGAAACCATTTTTAGTAAAATTATTCGGCATGAAATTCCAGCAGATATTGTTTTTCAAGATGAAAAAGTCACTGCATTTCGAGACATTTCTCCTCAAGCACCCACCCATATTTTAATTATACCTAATAAATTGATCCCAACGATTAACGATATTACCGAACAAGACGAATTAGTATTAGGTCATATGATGACTGTCGCTGCTAAAATAGCAAAACAAGAAGGCATAGATGAAAGTGGTTACCGCTTAATTATGAATTGTAATAAAGACGGCGGTCAAGAAGTGTTTCATATTCATATGCATTTACTTGGTGGTAAGAATTTAGGTCATTTAATAGGTTAATTATTATATGAAACAGATCAAGCATGTTGTCATTATTGGTGCATTAAGTTTTATCTTAGCTGGTTGTCAGATTTTTAGTCAAACTAAACCTATTGAAATAAAACCACCGGTTGAAGACTCGCAAGTAAATAATACTGATGTGATTGAGACGCCGCCATCAATTGTGAAATCAACTGATTGGAATAGTATATTGTCACCGTTTGTGCATAAAATATTGCAATCCTCATCTTCAATTGATGGTAATAAAGTTTTGCTGATTAGTGATATTCAGAATCGTAGTGGTGATTATTTAGCAAAAAATCAGATTGATGAAACATTGCACAGCTTAATGAATAAACAAAATCTTTTTGTTATTGCTGATAAGCAATCTATCATCCAAGCAAAACAAGCGTTGGGTATTTCTGCTGATGATAAACTGGTTTCACGTAGTAAAATGATAGGCTTAGCGAAATCTATCAATGCGGGTTATGTGTTATTTACTACGATTAATAAAATGCCGACAGACAACAATGATGCTAATCTTTCTATGGAGTTACTGTCAACGCAAACTGGTGAAATCTTAACTCGCGTAACATCAAAAGATTTCCCTCAACAACAAAATTCGTCATCATCGGTTTCTTCAACCCAAGGGGAAACTAAATAATGGGGCCGTTGTTAATTGATGTTGAAGGTATATCATTAAGTGAAGATGATAAAAAACTTCTGCAAAATCCATTAGTTGCTGGAGTGATCTTATTTGGCCGTAATTATCAAGATCCAGCACAATTGAGTGATTTAATTAATCAGATTCGAGCTGTCTCATCAGAGCGTTTATTAATATCTGTTGATCATGAAGGTGGGCGAGTTCAACGTTTTAAACAGGGCTTTACTATTATTCCTCCTGCGCAATCTTTTGCCGCTCTAAATGCGTTACCTCAAGCTAAATCCTTGGCATTTGATGCCGGTTGGATGCTTGCTACAGAGCTTATGGCTTTTGATATCGACCTTAGCTATGCACCAGTATTAGATTTAGGTCATGATTGCTTAGCAATTGGAACACGCTCATTTCATGAAGATGTCAATATCGCTTATCAAATTGCTTCTGCAATGATTGATGGAATGCACAGTGCTGGTATGAAAACAACTGGCAAGCACTTTCCGGGGCATGGTCATGTGATTGCTGATTCACACAAAGAAACACCAATTGATCACCGTGACAAATCATCAATAGAGCAAGATATGCAGATTTTTGCCAAACTTATTGCCGATAACAAACTTGATGCAATTATGCCAGCACATGTAATTTATCCAGCTTTTGATGATAAACCTGCCAGTGGTTCTCCTTATTGGCTCAAAACAGTCCTTCGCCAGCAACTGCATTTTAATGGTGTGATTTTTTCTGATGATTTATCGATGGAAGGAGCGTCCATCTTGGGTAACCATGCGCAGCGTGCTCAAGCAGCATTATTGGCCGGTTGTGATTTACTTTTAGCCTGTAATAATCGTCAAGGAACATTGTCTATTTTAGAGCAATTAGACGTTTTAAATAAAACACAGCCTTTAACTACAAGTAAAGCCAAACTGTTACTGGCTGACAGCAAAATTACTAATAAAGATTTGAAGACAAGCCATGATTGGCAACGTCGTCATGTAAATTTAATGAGACTAAACGAGAAGTGGGCAGATTATGCAAGCCGCCATCATTGAAATTAATCATAACCAGCAACTCATTGCATATAATGACAAGGCAATAGAGCTATTTGGTTCAACGTCGTTAATATTAAATCAACCATTTGATTATCAGATTATTTTTAATCTTAAACATCTCGATGAATTAGAACAACAAGACGACTTAATTATTGTTTTAAATTCTCAGTACTTTTTATTACAAAAAGTCGTGGAATCATCAAAAATCGTCTTTATTGTTCAGTCTATTGAATACTTAAAAAAACACTTGTCAAAAATTAAAGTAGTTAATCATCATGCGTTTGCTATTTTTGCCACTCAAAGTGTTGTAATGCAAAAACTTATTAAACAAGCAAAAGCTTTTTCAATGCAAAGAGAACCGCTTCTCATTTCTGGTGAAACGGGTACCGGAAAGGACCTGCTTGCCAACGCTTGTCACCAGTATAGTGCACGAGGTGATCAAACTTTCCTTGCATTAAACTGTGCAGCGATGCCCGATGAAGTGGTTGAAAGTGAATTGTATGGTCATGCAGCCGGTGCTTATCCAGGCGCAATTGAAAGTAAAAAAGGTTTTTTTGAGCAAGCGAATGGTGGCTCAGTTTTGCTTGATGGCATAGATGAAATGTCATTTCAAATGCAAACTAAATTACTACGTTTTATCAATGATGGCTATTTTCGTCGTGTAGGTGATGATAATGAAGTTTATGTTGATGTCCGTATTATTTGTGCAACAAAAGTAGATTTAGCCGATTTAGTTGAGCAAGGTAAATTTAGAAAAGATTTGTATTACCGGCTCAATGTCCTTTCATTGCACCTACCTTCATTGCAAGAGCGTAAAGAAGATATCGCTCCTTTAACCAAGATTTTTGTCAATGAATTTGCAGACAAGCAAGGAATCAATCCTCCTGAGATTGATAATGAAGTTTTTGATTATTTATCAAGTTACTCATGGCCTGGAAATGTTCGGCAACTCAAAAATATCTTATATTCTGCATTGTCTCAATTAGCGTGCTCTAAATTAACAATAAAAGATATTGAACTACCAATGCAAACTTCATCAAAATTGTCTAATTTCGATAATATCGAGAATAAGACACTCGATGAAATAACCAAACAATTTGAAAAAGAGATCTTATTAAAATTGTATGATCAATATCCAAGCTCAAGAAAATTGGCCAAACGATTAGGCGTATCACATACTGCGATTGCCAATAAGCTTAGGGATTATGGTATAGGGCGGTAGTTATTCTAGAAATTATAGATTTGTTTTTTATAGTAAGGTCTCAACTATACCAACATATTGAAATATAATCATTGATGAAATAATTTTTGAAATTACCTAATTAAGTTTTTTTTATGTATTATTATATATAATGAATAAAATACTATTAATAATTGCATTCTCTGTGATCGGCTTTTTATTTTGTGTTTCTAACATGATACAATTTGTATTGTATTATCACATTTGGAGTATGTTTTCTATATGTCAAGCGTATTAATATGTACTAACCATATGGCAAATTTTGGCGGTTCAGAAATCGTTGCGTTAGAAGTTGCTGAGTGTTTTAAAAAAAATAACTATATCGTTGATATTGTTTCAAACTATATAGGTAATCCGGTTCTCGAAACAGTAAAAGAAGCCGGTATTAATTTATTAACTACTGATGAATTACCTGATCCTTTTAATTATGATATTGTTTGGTCTCAACATCAGGTTCTTCCAATTCTTGTCAATGAGTATATAAATAATTTTAATACTAATACTTTTTTTATTTTTACTCATTTATCTCCTTATGAATACATGGAAAGCCTTGGTCTATATGCAGAAAGACTATTTGCAGATAAGATATTTGCTAATAGCATAGAAACGTTCAATCAATTATGTCATTTAGGTTTACCTAGAGATATTAGTGAGATCTTATTTAATGCAGCCCCATCTGAATTTTTTAAAGATAAATTCAAAGCTCAATTTACTCTACAAAAAATATTACTTGTCAGTAATCATCCACCTCAAGAAATTTTAGATGCAATGGAAATATTAAAAAATGAATATGAAATAGATGTAATTCATATTGGTGCTAGAGGTGATATTAAACGTGTAACACCAGAGCTAATTCAAAATGTTGATGCTGTTGTTACAATTGGAAAAACAGTACAATATGCAATTGCTGGAGCAACACCTGTCTATTGTTATGATCATTTTGGTGGAATCGGGTGGCTTTCTATAGATAATTATAGTAAAGCCGAAACGTTTAATTATTCTGGACGGTGCTGTAGAAGGGTAATTTCAGCACAAGAAATTGTTAATGAAATTATTTCTGGTTTTTCTAAGGCAGAAAAAGATGTGCATAACATTAAGAACCAAACTTCAAAAAAGTATTGTTTAGATTTTTATATAAATAATATTATAAAAGCATCAAAGCAAGAGCGTATATTCAAGCCTCTTAGTTCAGAAGATAAACAAAAGATAATGTGTGAGTCACAAATAGTTAAATCAATTAAACAGTATTATAATGGATATAATAATTTATTAAGCGAACATAAAGACTTTCAAGCCAGATTTAATGATTTATCTATTAAAATTAATAATCTAATTGAACATAATAATTATCTCATATCTGAAAATAATATAACTTCATCAAAATACAATGAATTATTATTTAACAATAACACTTTGACAGAACTGAATGCTGATTTAGTTTCAGAAAAAATAAAACTTTTAGAAAACTATAATCTTTTATTATTAAATAAAGACCAACTTCTTAATGATTTTAATCAATTATCTTTTTCATATGATAAGTTACAAAACAAATATTTAAAGTATAAAAATACTTTTGTTAAGAGATTGGCAAGAAAGATAAAAAGTTTATATAACAAAAAAGTGGATTTTTAGCTCCAATCGTTAAGTAAACATGTCTTTCAATATATTTGCCAAAAAATACTGTATTTTACCAGTAGATTGTTTATGGTTTTGCCGGTTAGGGGGGGATGTGAAAATAATTACCATGTTTTTTTAGCTCACTCAGTTTGTTATCAAAAAATCATTTTTTTTAATGAGATATTTTTCCATAATATAATGATGCATATACTTTGTTTTCTTTGAGTAATGTTTTATGATTACCTTGTTCAATAATTTTTCCGTCTTCAATAACTAAAATTTTATCTGCTTTTTCGATAGTAGTTAAACGGTGAGCAATAACGAGGGAAGTCCTCCCTTTTTGAATATCTTCCAAAGCTTTTTGGATTAATTTTTCTGATTCTGTGTCCAATGCAGACGTCGCTTCATCTAGTATAAGAATTGGTGTATCTCTTAATAAGGCTCTAGCTATTGCTATTCGTTGTCGTTGTCCACCAGATAATAGTATTCCATTTTCACCGACTATTGTTTCGAATCCTTTTTCAAGATTAATTATGAAATCATATGCATTAGCTTTTTTGGCTGCTTCTTCTATTTGTTTCTGAGAGTAGTTTTCAATATTCCCATAAGCTATATTGCTAGCTATAGTATCGTTGAACAAATGTACGTTTTGAGATACTAAGCCTATTTGATTACGTAAGCAGTGTAAAGTAAAATCTTTAATATTATGATTGTCAATTAATATTTCACCTTGTGTTATATCATAAAATCGTGGAATTAAATTACTTATAGTTGTTTTCCCTGAACCGGAGCGCCCCACTAATGCTATTGTTTCTCCTGCTTTTACCGAAAAACAAATATCACATAAAGCGGCTTTTTGTTTAGTCTCATATGTAAAACTAACGTGCTTGAATTCGATGTCACCTTTTACTCTATCAATATTAATATTGCCATTATTTACTTCAATTGGTTGTTTAAAAATAGCGAATAGAGTTTGGCAAGCAGCCATACCTTTTTGAAAATCAGCATTGACACTAGTCAAACTTTTTATAGGCTGCATTAGAGCTACAAGTGATGAGAAAACCACAGTAAATTGTCCGGGAGTTATATTCAAACCGGGATTACTTGCCATCAATAAAACGAATGCAATAGCAAATGAGATAACTAGTTGAATAATAGGGGTAGATAAAGCAGATACGGATACAAGTCTCATAGTATCTCTTCTAAATTTATTATTAACTTTATCAAAATTTTTTGATTCTTCATCTTGTGCGCTAAAAAGAATAATTTCACGATATCCTTTCAACATTTGTTCCACGGACATTGTAACATTACCCATAGAATTCTGTATGTTTTTTGATAGTTTGCGAAATTTTATTGATACAAATGTAATTAAACCAATAACTATTGGAGTAACAATAATAAGTGATAGTGATAACTGCCAGCTGTTATAGAACATTGTATAAAATAAGCCGCATATTAATGCTGATTCGCGCACAATTGTTATTAAAGCATCTGACGATGATGACGCAATTTGCTCTGTGTCATAAGTAATTCGAGATAACAATCTTCCTGTAGAATTTTGATCATAATAACTAACGGGTGCATCAACAAAATGGTTGAAAAGTTGTTGTCTAATGTTTAAAACAATTTTAGTTGAAACTATAGACAGAAAGAAAGAGTAGCTATAATTTGTAGCGCCGCGTAATAAAACTAAACCAAAAATATAAAATGGAGCCATTAATAAAAAATGTTGATCATTTTCAACAAATCCTCTATCTAGTAATGGTTGTAATAATGCAATAAGTGATGTATCCGCAAAAGCACTAATTATAAGTAGTATGATAGATAAAAAAAGAATAAATTTATGTTTAGCTATATATGGTAATAACTGGGAGAAAGTACTCCAAGTTGATGAATCTTGATCAATGTTATTGCTATCTGATTGAATGTTTTTTTTCTTCATAATTATATGGTTATTGAGAGTTAAATTGAAGTTGATACATATGGGCGTATATCCCTTTTTGGGCTAATAAGATTTGGTGCGTTCCTTGTTCCACTATTTTACCATTATCAATTACTAAAATACGATCTGCATGTTCAATTGTTGATAAGCGATGTGCAATAATGATTGATGTACGATTTTTCTGCAAATGTTCAATTGCTTCTTGTACAAGACGTTCGGATTCATTATCTAAAGCTGATGTTGCCTCATCAAAAATTAAAATTGGATTATTGCGAAGCAAAACCCTAGCTATTGCAATGCGTTGCCGCTGTCCTCCAGACAATAGAATACCATTATCTCCTACTTCTGTATCTAAACCTTTTTCTAGTTTCTCAATAAACTCCATTGCATTTGATAATTTTGCCGCATTAATAATATCTTCTCTGCTATATTGATTTTTTGCTCCATAAGCTATATTGTCAGCAATAGTCGTATTAAATAAATGAACCTGTTGAGAGACATACCCAATTTGTCTACGTAATGAATCTAGTGTGTAATTTTTTATGTTTATAGAGTCAATCAATATTTCACCTGTGTTAATATCATAAAATCGAGGTAATAAATTCGCAATTGTTGATTTTCCAGCACCTGAACGCCCCACTAAAGCAATTTTTTCTCCTTTTTTTATTTTAAAACAAATATCAATTAATGATGGTGTAGTTATTGTTGGATAACTAAAAGTTACATGGCGAAATTCGATATAACCTTCAATTTGCTTGGCTTCAATTTTTCCTTGATCTTCCTCTATTGGAGTACTTAATAATTTAAATAATGATTCACATGCAACGGCACCTTTTTGCAATTCAAGATGAACACTAGTTAATTCTCTTAATGGCCTCATTACTGCAACCATTGCTGAAAAAACAACTGTAAATGAACCTGGCGTAATATCTAACGTTTGTGTAGCTACAAGATACAAAATGAAGCCTAATGCTAGTGTGGCAATAAGTTGTATAATAGGAGTAGATAATCCAGAGACTAATACTATTTTTAAAATACCTTTTCTGAACAAGGTATTAATTGCATAAAAATTATTTTTTTCATAATTTTGAGCATTTAAAATTAAGATTTCTTTATGACCTTTTAACATTTCATCTGTAGCTGTTGTAATGCTACCAACACCTTTTTGCATTGAAACAAGTGCATATCGAAATTTTTTTGCTATATATTGTGCTACAAAAATCACAAAAGGTACTATGACAATTAATACTAAAGCAAGTTTCCAGTTACCATAAAACATCACTACACATAATCCAATAGCATAAGTTATTTCTCGTACTAAGATAATTAGGGCGTCAGATGAAGCTTTTGATAATAATTGTGTATTAAACGTAATTACGGTAACTAGTTCACCAATAGCATTTTTAGAATGAAAACTTATAGGAGTTTTAATTAAATGATCAAAAATTAATTGTCTAAATTTAGCTACTACTTTCCCTGAAAGCCATGAAAGACAATATGTTGAAGTGTAATTGGATATTCCACGCAGTGCAATTAGACCAATAATAGCAACAGCAATAACAATTAATAATTCATAATTTTTATCCATTAAACCATTATCTAAAAGAGGTTTTGTTAACGATATCATTGTTGCATCAGTTGCAGCATTTAATAAAAGAGCAATAACTGCAAAAATCAATGCTTTTTTATATGGGCTTATAAATGGCCATAATTGCTTAATGGTATTTAATGAATTATATTTAGTTGACATGATAAAATTACTTAATTAGTTGTACAGAGCATTATACTATATTAGTAACAGATATGAAAAAATATTGTATTTTTGTTTTTATAGAAAGAATATTTTTATATAATAAATAAATATTAGTTAATTTTGATTGATTAATTATCTATTAATTGAATTTTTTATAAAAAAAATCAATATTAATTTGTTTTTACCATTGATAAAACTATGGAAAATTGACAATGTATTTTAATGAAAATACCATCATAAAAGAAAAAATTATTATAGGTAGTTTAAATCACATCAAAGAAGATAATTTGAATATTGCATATGGTATTGACAATAATTTTACCTTAGGGTGTGTTGTTTCTATTACTTCTATTTTGCTAGCGAATTCAGCATCTTCATTTTCATTTCATATTTTTACTAATCACTTGGATGATAAGTTTCAAAAAAAATTGAAGGAACTTGTAACCACATACAATACTAATGTAACTATTTATTTAGTAGATGATAGTACCTTAATCAACCTTCCAACAACCAAAAATTGGACAATAGCAACTTATTTCAGATTTATTATAGCAGATTTTTTCTATGCTAAAATTGACAAGATTTTGTATCTTGATGCTGATATTATATGCAAAGGTTCTTTACATGATTTGTTTCATTTGAATTTAGAATCAATTATTGCTTATGTTGTTGCTGAAAAGGATTCTATTTGGTGGACTAAATGCGCTCAAAGACTCAATCAAAATAAGCTAGTATCGGGTTATTTCAATGCAGGATTTTTATTTATAAACTTAAATAATTGGCAAGAATACAATATTAATGATAAAGCATTATTATTATTAAATGATACTGAAATATCAAAAAAACTAACTCACTTAGACCAAGATGTGTTAAATCTTTTATTGCTAGAAAAAGTTAGTTATTTAGATAGAAAATATAATCAACAAGTAAATATTAATTATGAACTAAAATATCATTTAAATGCGGCACAATATAACCCTATCACTGAGGATACTATATTCATTCACTATATTGGACCAACGAAACCATGGCATAAATGGGCTAAAAATTACAATTGTTCATCCTACTTTCTAAATGTAAAAGCCCACTCTCCATGGGATAAGGAACCATTATTATCAGCTAGTTCTTCTACACAAATGAGGTATTGTGCTAAGCATGAGTTCCACCAAAAAAAGATAATTGCAGGGATAATCTGTTATTTGAAGTATTATTTTAAAAAATTGAAAATACATTGAGTAGATGCAAATTATATATTACTTATGAAAGTATTTTTAATTGTTTCTAACATCGCATCAGAACTATATTTATATAAATTGTTTATTGGTACTGGCTTAAAATCAGACTTTAGGAAATTATTGAGATTTTCATTATCATCTAAGATAAAAACTTGATCCTTTGAATAAAAATCATAATTTTTTATAGATTTATTATTTGTTATTAGTTTTTTATTAAGTAAAATAGCTTCAATAGCACGTAAAGTTATTCCCGTTTGTCCTTTTTGAGTAATTTCCAAAATGATATCTGAATGTTTTGCTTTTTCAATATTCTCAAAATAGCTAATTTTATGACAGATGTTATAGTATTGTAAATTTTGACTGAGATTAGGCTTTTCTTCACAATTATAGTTAATTAAATTAAAATCAGTAAAGCAATTATTTTTGTTGAGCAGGGGAGCTATTGAATCAATAATTTTAGCTCTATCATCCCAATATTCACCAATAAAATAACAAATCTTTTTATTATGTTTATTAGCACTTATCGAATCTCTTAATCTCTTCATCTCCGCAAATGAAAAAGGCAAAAATTGATTTAAATATACAAAATTATATTTTTTACAATCATCAAAATCAAAGCTATAAATTCTATCAAAATAAGGAATTATCTTTTCTATGTAATCTTCATTTCGAAGCATCCATTTTTTTTTAACTTTCATTGCATTGTTCAGCACATCTATAGTATCACGAATTATTAGCACTCGATGACATTGGACCGTTTTTACTAAATCAATAAAACCACAAATACTAAAACCATTACAAACTAAAATATCTTCATTTTTTAATTTCCTTAATTTTATATATTTGCTCAGTTTAATAAACCATTTTCGAGGGATATGCCTTTTATATAATGTTAAATTTATGTCTCTAAAATGTTTCATTAATTTATTGTTGAGAACAACATCAGTGTTTTGTTGCCATGTATTGATCATATATTTTTCATATTCAGCATTCCATTCAGCAAAAAAAATAGTCATAAATTAGCTCAAACTTTTAATTAAGGTCAATTTTTGAAATGCAAAAATCTAATTGTTTCTTCCAATTAGAAGCTGTTAAATTGTATTCTTTTAATTTTTTCATATCTAATACCGAATATAGAGGTCTTTTTGCTTTAGTAGGAAAAGATTCAGTATTAGTAGGGTAAATTCTTGGAATACGATTTATTTTTCCTAACTTAAAGGCAGATTTAAAAATTTGGTTCGCAAATAAATACCACGAAGTAGAATTGTTTCCACAATAATGATAAATTCCACCATTAATATTTTCGGTCAGTACAGCAATTATCATTTTAGCAATATCACCTGCATAGGTAGGATTACCAATTTGATCCTCAACAATTGATAATTCTTCTTTTTTACCAGAAAGTTGTAACATTGTCTTAACAAAGTTTTTTCCATATTCACTAAAGACCCATGATGTTCTGATTACTATAGAGGAACTATCATATTGCAATACTATAGACTCTCCATCGCGTTTTGTTCTACCATATACATTAATAGGGTTTGTAGAATCTGTTTCTAAATAAGGTGATTTTTTTGTGCCATCAAAAACATAATCAGTTGAAATATGGATAAGTTTAGCATTATATTTTTTGGCTGATATGGCTAGATTTTTTGGCCCTAACACATTGATTTTATTAGCTAATTCATAATCATCTTCTGCGTTATCCACTGCAGTATATGCTGCTGCATTCACTATTGCATCAGGATTATTTTTAAAAATAAAAGCATCTACAGCTAAACTATCTGTAATATTTAATTGTTCTTTGTCAGTTGAAATTAATTGCCAATCAACTGGAAAAATGTCTCTAAAACAATGACCTAATTGACCATTAGCGCCAGTTAACAATACTTTCATAAATTTTTATTATAACTCCGTCAACATTTTACCTAACTTGTCTTTATTTGATAATATTGGGTTTGATATTGGCCATTCAATATTAATTGTTGGGTCATTCCACAATAAGCATTCTTCGGATTTCGGGTCATAATAGTTTGTACATTTATATTCGAAATCTGCGATATCAGATAAAACAACAAAACCATGAGCTAGACCTGGTGGAATCCATAATTGTTTTTTATTTTCTTCAGATAATATTGTTCCAAACCACTTACCATATGTTATTGATTCTTTTCGAATATCTACAGCGACATCATAAACTTCACCTCTAACTACTCTGACTAATTTTCCTTGAGGATTTTTATTTTGAAAATGAAGTCCTCGTAGTACTCCTTTTTGAGATCGTGAGTGATTATCTTGTACAAATACTAATTCTTCACCTAATCTTTCTTGGTAACGCTTTTGCTCGAATGTCTCTAAGAAAAAACCTCTTTCATCACCAAATATTTTCGGTTTAATAATTTTTACATCAGAAATACTTGTGTCAATCACTTCCATTTTTTTACCTACTATATTAGTTTATCTAAATATTTTCCATAAGATGTTTTATTTAAATTAGCTGCTTCATTCTTTAACTCATCCGTACTTAACCAACCCTTACGATAAGCAATCTCTTCTAAACAAGCTACTTTTAGTCCTTGCCTTTTCTCTATGATTTGCACAAATGATGATGCTTCAAGTAAACTGTCGTAGGTGCCTGTATCTAACCAAGCAAAACCTCTTCCCAAGATCTCAACATTTAAAAGTCCTTCGTTTAAATACATTTGGTTGAGTGTCGTTATTTCTAATTCACCTCTTTCTGATGGCTTAACTTTTCTTGCCATATCAACAACATTTTCATCATAAAAATAAAGTCCAGTAACAGCCCAATTTGATTTTGGTTTTAACGGTTTTTCTTCAATAGATAATACTTTGAAGTTTTCATCAAAATCTACAACACCAAATCGCTCAGGATCTACTACTTGATAACCAAAAACTGTTGCTCCTTGTTTCTTACATATTGCTTTTTCTAATTTTTTACCAAAACTTTCACCAAAAAACAAGTTATCACCTAAAATCAATGCGCAGCGCTTTCGCTTAATAAAAGATTCACCTATTAAAAAAGCTTGAGCTAAACCTTCTGGTTTTGGTTGTTCCGCGTAACTTAGTTTAATCCCAAATCGTGAACCATTTCCTAACAATCTTTGAAAACTTGGTAAATCTTCGGGGGTTGTAATAATTAATATATCTTTGATACCTGCTAACATAAGTGTAGATAGCGGATAATAAATCATTGGTTTGTCATATATGGGTAATAATTGTTTTGATATCCCTCGTGTTATTGGATACAAACGAGTTCCAGAACCACCAGCAAGTATTATACCTTTCATAATTAATTCCTTTAAGCTATTAAACCTTGGCGAGTTCTTATATAAGAACCATTTTTAATATTTTGGCACCACTGAGAATTATCAAGATACCAGTTTACAGTTTTTCTCATACCGCTTTCAAAAGTTTCAATAGGTTTCCATCCTAAATCTTTATATATTTTTGATGCATCAATAGCATAACGTTGATCATGTCCTGGTCTATCAGGAACGTAAGAAATAAGATCTTTATAAGATTTAACACCTTTAGGTTTATTGGGGGCTAATTCCTCAAGCAATTTACAAATAATATTTATTACGTCAATATTTTTTTTCTCATTATGCCCGCCAATATTATATGTTTCGCCAATTTTTGCTTGAGTCGCTACAAGGTATAGAGCTCTAGCATGATCCTCTACATAAAGCCAGTCTCTTATTTGTGTACCATTTCCATAAACAGGCAAAAGTTTTCCTTCAAGAGCATTTAGTATCATGAGTGGAATTAATTTTTCAGGGAAATGATAAGGACCATAATTATTAGAACAATTTGTTATAACAACGGGAAGACCAAAGGTTCTGTACCATGCTCGCACTAAATGATCGCTAGAGGCTTTGGACGCAGAATAGGGGCTACTTGGTGAATAGGGCGTATTTTCAGTAAATAAACCTTCCGTTCCCTGTAAATCTCCATATACTTCATCGGTTGAAATATGATGAAAACGAAAGTGTTGTTTTTTAATTCTATCTAGATTTTTCCAATAGTTTAAAGATGCTTCTAGAATAGTATAAGTACCAATTATATTCGTTTTAATGAATGAATCTGGGTTATCAATTGAACGATCAACATGGCTTTCTGCTGCTAAATGCATAATTATGTTAGGTTCAAAATTATTTATAGTTTTTTCAACGTGATTCCTGTCACATATATCTATTTGTTGAAAATGAAAACGAGGATTATCAAAAACCATATTTAATGATTCTAAATTACCAGCATAAGTTAATTTATCAATGACGAGTATTTCATTTTGGGTTTCTTTTATTATATGGCGTACAACTGCAGAACCAATAAAACCAGCACCACCTGTGATTAGTATTTTCATGTTTATTCCAAGATGTATTTTATATAAAATCAATAGACTGAGTAATATACATTAGTAAGAAAATTTAAATTTCAATTATTGCATATTACCATATCTTAACATAGATTTATTTTTATTTTAACAATGTAAATTTTAGGTTATATTAGGTTATACTATATAAGTAAAAAAGCAAAAATGGTATTAAAGGAAATGATTAAACGAATACAATCTCCAAAAGCGATCAGAGTGAAGTTCTTAGGTATTACAATATATAAAAGGGTGTTCTATCCCAACAAACAGACTTTTTTGAAAAAAGTACTAGTTATAAAAAGAAATGAGACACATAAAACTATTTCTTTATTTGGTATTAGAATTTCCTCTAAAAGATTACCTATTAAAAAAAATATTATTTCATTAGTTAATGAAAATAAGATACCAAGTGAGCAGGATGTTGTCGAATCATTTCATTCTCTTTGGTTTACACCCGTAGCACCACTAGAACAAGATTGGGATCAAGTTGATTCTGCGATTTTTACATCAACAACTCGTTGTGTAGTGATACTTCCTGTCTATAAAGGATTTGATGAAACTCTATGTTCTATTTATCAAGCATTAAAAAGTAGAGGATGTGATCAATATAGCTTGTTAGTTATTAATGATTCGGGACCAGATGAAAAATTAAATAAAAAGCTTGAAGAGTTATCTGAAAAAGGTTTATTTGATTATCATTTTAATAAAGAAAACTTAGGTTTTGTTAAAACAATAAATTTTGCAATTGCCAATTTGTCCCATAATTTAGATGTAATACTTCTCAATTCAGATGCTTTTGTTTTTGACGGATGGTTTGATCGTATGATTCAATACGCAGATCAGGATGAGTCAATTGCAACAATTACTCCAATGTCTAATAATGCAACTATATGCAGTTATCCTTTTACATGTCAAGATAATAAAGAAAATCTTGAAATCTTACCTAATGAGTTAGATAAGTTAGCATCTAACATAAATAAGGGAGTATATATAGAGGTACCAACTGGTGTCGGTTTTTGTTTTTATATGAGACGTACTGCAATTGAAAAGATTGGTGCGCTAGATGATATTCAATTTAAAGTTGGATATGGAGAAGAAAATGATTTTTGTATGAGAGCTATACATGCGGGATTCAAAAATATTGTTATTGGAGATGTCTTTGTTTTTCATGTTGGTTCTGTATCTTTTTCAGCAATCAAAGCCGAAAATATGAAGAAAGGAGAAAATGCATTAAAATTAAAACATCCTAATTATCTTAATCTGATTCATCACTTTTTAAATGTTGATCCAATGTCTATTTTGAGACGTAATTTAGATATTGCTAGGATAAAAAATAAAATAGGAAATCGAAAATGTATCGTTATTTTATCTCATGCATGGGATGGCGGTATTAATACTTATCTAGAGCAAGTAATAAAACACTATTCTAGTGAAGATATTTGTTGTATTTTATTAAAAGTTCATGATAAAAACCGTTATTCTATTTATGCTAACGAATATGGTCAGTTTATTCTTCCAAATATTAAAAATTTGTCATTGGCTTGTGATTTGAGTTTTTTAAAGTTGTTTTTTAACACTCTCCAGCCTGATTTAGTTCATATAAATAGTTTTGCTGGGCTTGATTGGTATCATCATCAGAAATTATTGTCGTTTTTTTCACAATCGGGCTTAAAATATAAATTTATTATTCACGATTATGCTTGTATGTCACATGATTATAAGTTACTTAGTCCTGAATATTTGTATGAAGGAATTCCTTCTTTAGATAAAAGAAATCTCTGGGCTAACGTGAACAAAATATCAGATGATTATGCTATGAATCTTACAGATGCTTGTGAGCGAAAAAAAGTTTACACTCAATTTTTTAATAGCTGTTGTAAGATTGAAGCACCTTCATATCGTACGAGGGATATAATTTTAACAGATTTTCCTAATTTAGATATTGATGTTGTTCCTCATTTAAATACTATTGGGGATATTTTACCTGCAGAAAGGAAAAAAGATACAGGTATGATAAAAATAGCTTCTATTGGAGCTCTTAGTGTTGAAAAAGGGTCTCAAATATTGTCAACGTTAGCAATTGATGCTAAAAATAGAAATTTAAATTTATCTTATTATTTAGTTGGATTTTCAAATTCTGGTGATCAACATGTAATGAAAACTAATGGTGTAACGGTTACAGGTAAATATGAAAATGATAATGAGTGTATAAATAAGTTAAGGGAAATTTCTCCAGATTTAATTTTGTTACCAAGTATATGGGAAGAGACTTTTTCTTACACTTTATCAATAGCTTTATCATTAAAAATACCGACAATAATTTTTGATATTGGAGCACAAACAGAACGAACTAAAGATATTAGTTGGGTATTAAAATTAGATCCTTTATTAATGAACAATCCAAGAGCAATTTCTGATTTTATTTCTGGTTTAGATATTAATTATTTGTGGAAACAATCAAGAAAATAAATTTAGATTTGTTATATTCAATTGAACTGATATTATTCAGTTCAATTAAAAATAATTTATTGATATTTTATTTCCTTTGAAATATTTTTTAATCTGAGTTTTCTTGTTTTTATATTCAAAATGCTTATGTGCCAAACTCTGTTAAGATGAATTTATAAACTTAAATTTTGTATTATAGGTTATAGTAGGAATGATAAAAAAATTACTAGTATGTGCAAAATTTCTAAATAGACAGCGCAACTTATTAATTAAAAGAATAAAATCATACATTAAGTTAGCATTGTTGAATCGAAAAAAAAAAGAAAGGACTGCACTAAATCCAGAACAATACCATTTTGCTGTAATTTTAATGAATGATCAAGGTATTGGTGATGCCATCGTTACCTCTTATTTGATTAAATCTTTACGAGGAAATGGATTGAAAGTATATGTTGTGGTCGAAAAAAGAATTGCATTTCTATTTGAAAAATTTATTACTGTTGATGGTGTCCTATTGTATGATAAAAAGAAAGGTATAAAACAATTTCGAAAACAGCTTAATGGTTTAAATATTGATGTTGCTATTGACCTTGTCGATAAAGGGCATAATAGTTTAAGACGTTCTCAAATAATTTTAGCCATTAATCCTGTACATTCTATTGGTTTTAATCAAGAAAAAAATAAATTGTATGATACATCTATTTTTTATAATCAATACACTTCGCACATTTCAATAAGAAGTCAAAAGATCTTACAACTCTTAAATATTGAAACTGATTTAATCAAATATTATGTAAACATACCTATTGAGGCTCATAATTCTGTAGAAGCTTTTATTAGCTCCTATTTATCATTAGGTAAGAATATTATTATTTTCAATCCTTATGGTTCAAATGTAGCAAGAAGTTTTTCAGATAAACAAATTGAAACTATTTTATCTTTTCTATCTCAATATAATAATTGTGTAACAATAATAGTTGGAGAGCCTAATAAAATAAAACATATTGAGCCCCAAAAAAATATCATCATCAACCCATTAACTTCCTTTTTTGAAACTGTAGCTTTGATTAAGTTTGCAACATTGGTCATTACGGTTGATACTTCGATTGTACATGTTTCATCGATATATGATAAAAAAATGCTTTGTATATATAACAATCGAATAATTGATAATAAATTTGTTAATAACTTTGTATGGGGACCTAATTACTCCAATGCTTTGCAGATATTCACAGCAGATAATCTTGGTACAGGGCTGGGTGATCCTATTGCAAATCTTGATCCAAGCGTTGTTATTGAGAAATTAAAAGAAGAATTAGAAAAATTAGAGTTAAATAAAGCTTTAAATAGTAGGACTGATTTTGAGAAATTCGAAACAAAAATTTCGGCAGATTAATTGGAAACGTAATTTTTCCTTTAAAAAATTAAAGTATTTTATTAAGTTAAAATTTATTTCTTTTTTAATGTTTTTATTTTTCGAAAGAAAATCTAAACTAAATCTTAAGGTAGTCAGAAATGTATTTGTGATGAGAAATGATTGTATTGGCGATATGATTGTCACAACACCATTTATTCGATCATTATCAAAAGCAGGTTACAAAGTTTTTGTCTCCTCAAGAAAAACAAGTTTAGAGATTATAAATAATAATCCCTATATATCTCAAACTTTATTATATAATGATAGGAACTTTTTTGAATTGATAAGAACAACTAAACTTGTTAGAAAACATTAATTTGATTTTGCTATTGATGTAAGATTTCATAGGAAGTTAGATTTAAAGCATTTATTATACTGTTGTTTTATAAGAACATCTAATTTACTCAGTTACAATAAAAGTAACATGAAATCATTTAATATTTCTTTACCTTACTATGAATCAAAAGCTCATGTAACTAATCAATTAAAGTATTATCTTAGTTACCTTAACATAAATTTTGATTCATTTGATTATAATGTATTTATTGATTCTCAAAAACAAAAAAAAGGTAATAGTTTTATCAATCAGTAAGTTAAACCTAAAAGTAAATTTCTCGTAATCAATCCTTATGGTGGATCATTTTATCGCTGTTTATCAGAGAATCAAATTAAGCAATGATGTTATTTTTTTGATAATAAATATCCTGAATATAAAATTATAATTATTGGTCAAGGTAATAATTTTAAAAAATTATCCATTAAATAGTCGGTTAAATTTTAATCACATTCTATCACGGATGTTATCCCTTTAGTAAAAAAAGCGGATTTAGTCATCAGCGTTGATACGCCTATTGTACATTTAGCTTCGGCTTTTTCGACTAAATGTATTTCAATTTATATGGAACCTTTGCCTGTAGATTCAAAAAATTTAAAGTCTTTTTATAGCAGACAATTCAGTAATTATAAATATTTGCAGCAAGATTTATTTTTAGATAAATATTATATAAAAAGGCATTGTCTAAATCTTGAGTTTCAAATAAATAAAGATATATGGTCTTCAAATAATAAAAACAGTAAACAAATAGTTTTCTATATTAACAGTATCGATAAAATTTAGTCTGACAAATTAATAACTACTATAAACAAATATATTTAATTAACTTAAGATTGTTTTTTTATTTTCAAGGATATATAAATAAAAAAATATTTTAATCCATTAAATATTTTTTTATTTTTTATAGATTTTTTAGCATAAATACGGTAATCATTAATCCGCATTTTATGCTTATAACTTTTAAGAGGAGTATTTGCCCAAGGGGTAAAGTGTTTATAAAAATTATAAACGTTTTGCGCAAGACCGGTGTGTTCTTGATACCAGATCTTCCTTGCTCCAGTGAAATGAATGATGTATGGTAAAGATTCTTTATTGTAGAAAAATGTCTCTTTTTGATTATCTTTCATCCAAGTAAATAAATAATTCCATTTAGGATCTATATAAGTAACTTGATTTTGTAACACAATGTTTAGTGCATCTTGATCCGGATAAATTAAATTATCTTGTTCAAACGATAATAATATTTTGTTGCTTTTATTTTCAGTATCAAACTTCATCCAGTTATCAATATTAATATATAGAAAACCGGAATTAAAATAGTTTTCAGTGGTTAACCCAAGCCTTTTATTTTGATTTAACATGTTTTGTTTGTTTAAGGAGTCATGGGTGACGGCACAAACTACAGAGTTTAAATTAGTATCTAATATTTTAGATATGTCGGTAAAACATAACGTATCAGCATCTAAATAAATAAACTTATCAACTATACCTTGTAACAATCTTGGTACAGATAAGCGTATATACATTGATTGATTGATATGTTTTATTTTCTTATTTTGATTTTCTGAATATTTATTTAATTCATTTTTTGGGATCTGATAAAGTGTTATTGATGGGCAAATTTGTTGTAGCTTTGTTTGTTCTTCTAGAGAAACATCATATAAAAAAACATGAAACTGAATGTTATTATTCAGATTATTAAGAATAATAGAGGTAATCGATACACCTACATGTTCAATATAGTTGGAGTCTGTACAATAAGCAATGTTGATAATTTCTTTGTCCATATTGGATTTTACTTTATATAGTTCACTTCATTCAGTTATTAAATTATAAAATTAATTATATATTCATAGTTTAGATTAAGGTATGTTACAATATTTTTAGTTATTTCTCCATAACCTAAAAAACAGTATAAGATGAAAGAAAATCTTTTTGTCAGTAAAATGACAACATTATTCAACAATACCCTCGAATCTTTACCCACTTTGCACATCGCTTTTTGTTTTGATGATAACTATGCTATGCCGGCTGGCATTGCAATGTCATCAGTGATAGTAAATAACCCCGATAAAAATCTAGTTTTCCACTTATTTGGTAATCATGTTTCAAATGAAAAAATTCTAAAATTTAATGAATTAAAAAAAACAAATGTTTCTATCATTTATTACGAAATTAGTGATGATTTTTCAATTAATCCCGACACATTGGTTTTACATGTGTCAGCATCGACTTGTTTGCGCTTTGTTGTTCCTCAAATTTTGAACAAAGTGACTTCTCGAGTGTTATATTTAGATTGTGATGTGCTTTGCACTGATAATCTTAATGAATTAATCAATACAGATTTAAATAATAAATATGCAGCTGTGGTGCCTGATGTAGATAAGACTCAAGAAAAACAGAGCACTGCATGTAATATTACTTATGGCGAATATTTTAATGCGGGTATGATTTATATCAATACAGATATGTGGGTAGAAAACAACTTAACCGATAAAGCATTTACTATGATAAATAGCGGTAAAGTCTATAAGTTTGCTGATCAGGATGTATTGAACATTTTAATGAAAGGTAAAACAGTATTTTTACCTCGACGATTTAATAATATCACTGCACTCACTGTTGGTGGAAAAGAGGATGATTTAGTTGGACAACGTTCTGTTATTATTCATTATGTTACCGGCAATAAACCTTGGTATCGATTGTATCTAACGCCACTTTATCAACAGTATCTGTTATTATCACCTTGGGCAAATGATAAACTATTACTAGCCAATGAGAATGCACCGTCGACAACAAGGCGTTATGCCAAAATGCTTGCTAAGGAGCATAAATATTTTTCAGCTTTCAAATATTATTTATTGTATTTAAAACATAAAGCTTTTAAAAAACACTAAAGGTTTATTTTGTGATTGATGTTGATAAATTTATTACTACAAAAAATGAATTATTATCTAACTTTATTAACAATGAAGATGTATTACATATTCTTTTATGTTTTGATGATAATTATGCCTTACCTGCTGGTGTAAATATTATTTCAGTTATCGAAAATAATAAAAAATATCAGCTTCATTTTCATTTGTTTACACACAGTATTTCAGATGAAAATAGAAAAAAATTTGCTTCAATAAACTCTAATAACGTTAATATAACTGAATATGTTATCAATGATCATTTTCAAGTTGATCATAAAAATACAGAGCAATTTCCAATTTCTGCATGTGTTCGATTAATTGCCCCTATGATTTTGAAACATGTCACTGACAGATTACTTTATATTGATAGTGATACACTTTGTCTTAAGTCTTTGGAATTTATCAATGAAACTAATTTAGATTCGGCAATTATTGCTGCTGTTGCCGATGTCGCTTATATGCAAGAGTCTCAATGCGTTAAATATAATATTGCCTTTGGTTCTTATTTTAATTCAGGTGTTATGTTAATTAATATTCCGTTATGGTGTCAGGAAAATATTACCTCTAAAACATTACAATTATTAAATAGTGGTAAAAAATACCAATTTCCAGACCAAGATGTATTAAATATTGCTATAGGTGAACGAAGAGTGATATTAGAAAATAGATTTAATAATCTATTAGCATTATCAATTAATGGAAATGAAGATGCTATGGTGCCAGACAATACGGTAATAATTCATTACATTACTAAAAATAAACCTTGGCATGAACCTTATCGATCTAAATTATTTGATTATTATTTAGAAAAATCACCATGGAAAAATGCCTCTTTAATCCCCTATAACAATAAAAAGACCTCATCAATTCGGGCATACTCTCGGTTGATGTTCAAGCAAAAAAAATATTTGGCGGGAATTAAACATTATCTTATTTATTTAAAAACAAAATTAAAAAAATAATATGCTATTTTTTTATTGGTTTTAACGGTAAATCAGGATTACAGTTTTAAAAGTTGATTTTTTTATGGTTATTCGATGAGTGAGTAATAGTTATATATTTTATTATATTAAAATAGCGTATCTATTACCGACCATGGTTAGATATATCTTTTTTCGGTGGTTACTGGTATAGTATACAACTTATTTTAGTCGTTAGTTGTTCAATTCAGTTACAATAAATCCATCATAATTTTGATGATGAAATCATTTTATTCTGACGTTATTCCTGAAATATTTTTCTTAATTTTATTGATGTGTTGAACTTATCTTATTCATTAGTAGGTGCATGTTAAGTGGTTGATGATTTTGCCGAGAATGGTTTACTGGCGAAAGCAATAGATGGTTTTGTGGCAAGAGAGCCGCAGCGCAATATGGCCAATAAAGTCTCGGAATCAATAAAAAAACAACGCTCTCTTGTGGTTGAAGCTGGCACAGGAACCGGTAAAACTTTTGCTTATCTTGTTCCCGCTCTTCGTAGTGATAAAAAAGTTATTCTATCTACTGGATCAAAAAATCTTCAAGAACAGTTATATAGTAAAGATTTGCCAATTATCAAAAAGGCGTTAAATTTTACTGGTAAAATAGCATTGCTTAAAGGTCGAGCTAATTATCTTTGTTTGGAACGTTTATATCATCAATATGCTGCCGCGGGGGACCTTGATAAAACGTTAAGGGTTGACTTAGCCCGTGTTAAAAATTGGTCGATTAAAACTAAAGATGGTGATATTAGCAAATGTACAACTGTAACTGAAGACAATCTGATTTGGCCATTATTAACCAGCACTAATGATAATTGCTTAGGAAGTGATTGTGAACATTATAATGATTGTTATGTTGTTAAAGCCCGTAAACGAGCGTTAAATGCTGATGTAGTTGTAGTTAATCATCATCTCTTTTTGGCTGATGTTGTTGTAAAAGACACGGGATTTGGCGAATTGATTCCTAAAGCCGATGTTATGATTTTTGATGAAGCTCATCAATTGCCGGATCTGGCTTGTCACTATTTTGGCCAACAATTGACTAGTCGTCAACTTTTTGATCTTGCTAAAGAAATTAACCTCACTTATCGCACTGAAGTAAAAGATATGTCGCAACTACAACAATGTGCAGATAAATTACAAAAATGTACTCAAGATTTACGTCTAGCAATTAATCAGCAATCGCCAAAAGGTAATTTGCGTTATTTATTTCATCAAGAAGACGTTAAAAAAGAATTATCTTATCTCATTGATGCGTTAACTTTTTGTCATGAAGTATTGCAACTAGCTGTTGGACGTTCTTCAACATTAGATAACTGTTTTGAAAGAGTCGGTCAATACAGCATGTTATTAAAGCGATTACAGCAAACCGATGTAACAGGATTCAGTTATTGGTATGAAAGTAGTTATAACTATTTTGTTTTTGCTTTAACGCCATTATCGGTGGCGGATAAATTTACAGAACTATTAGCAGAACGTAAAGGCAGTTGGATTTTTACTTCAGCAACGCTTTCTGTCAATAATCAATTAGATTATTTTACTAAACGTTTAGGTTTAACCGATGCCGATTCACTTATTTTAGAAAGTCCTTTTGATTATATACATCAAACGGTTTTATGTGTACCTCGTTATATTCCATCGCCAAATGAACAAGGGAATGCTGAAAAATTAGTTGATATCTTATTGCCAGTCATAGAAGCAAACAAAGGGCGTTGCTTCTTTTTATGCACTTCATATGCAATGATGCATGCTTTAGCTAAACAGTTTCGAGAATTGACAAAACTACCTGTTTTAGTACAAGGTGAAACCAGTAAAATCAAATTGTTAGATCAGTTTATCCACAGTGGTAATGCACTATTAATTGCAACAAGTAGTTTTTGGGAAGGAATTGATGTTAGGGGAGATACTTTGTCTTGTGTTATTATTGACAAACTCCCTTTTACATCACCTGATGATCCGTTAATTAAAGCGCGTATGGAAGATTGTCAAATGCAAGGTGGTGATGCCTTCAACGAAGTGCAGTTACCTGAAGCGGTGATTACTTTAAAACAGGGCGTAGGGCGATTAATTCGTCATCATAATGATCGCGGTGCAATTATAATCTGTGATAATCGTTTAGTTATGCGACCTTATGGTGCAACATTTATTAACAGTTTACCACCATCACCAAGAACACGTGATATAAACAAGGTTAAAGAATTTTTATTAAAAAAAGTTAACGGATAAAAAATTGGAAAAAACATGAGTACTATTTTAGCCATTGATACCTCAACAGAAGCTTGTTCAGTAGCTTTACTCTATTGTAATGAAATTACGCACGATTTTAAAATATCGGCCCGCGATCATACCAAACAAATTTTACCGATGATTGATAATATTCTTAAACAATCTAACTGTTCCCTGTCACAAATTGATGCAATCGCATTTGGACAAGGACCGGGTAGTTTTACGGGTGTACGTATTGGTATTGGTGTTGCTCAAGGGTTAGCATTAGGCATTAATAAACCCATGATAGGGGTATCAACGTTAATGACTTTAGCTCAAGGTGCTTATCGAACCAATCATGCAACGCACGTTTTAGCCGCCATTGATGCTAGAATGAGTGAGGTGTATTTAGGGCAATACCGTTATGAGCATAATCAATGGCAAGCTATGATTCCAGAATGCGTAATTGCACCTAAATGTGTTTTTGACAAAGTAGAAAATCTTAGTAGCGATACCTATAGTGCGGGAACCGGCTGGCAAACCTATCCTGATATGATAAACACTATCAAGCAAAGTGATATACTATTACCCCATGCTCAAGATTTGGTTGTTTTAGCTCAACAAAAATGGCAAAACAATGAATGGGTCTCGGTAGAGGATGTTGAACCGACCTATTTGCGCAATGAAGTCACTTGGAAAAAGCTTCCCGGTCGATAAAATAAAAGCCACAAACTGTGGCTTTTATTTTAGTAGATTACTTTTTATTCTTTAAAAAGTCCCAAATGTTCTTTTGCATAAGCTTCAAAATCTGTACAACCACCAATTGGTTTTTCATCAATGAAAATTTGTGGAACGGTTTCGACAGGTTTACCCACGCTTTTAGACAGATCTTCTTTAGTAATGCCTTCTTCGTTTATATCAACATAACGATAAGAAAAATCATCACGTTCTTGTGATAACTTTTCAGCTAATTCTTTAGCTCTTGAACAATATGGACAGCCCTGACGGCCAAAAATTACAGTATACATTTTTCACCTCTAATTATTTATTTAAGTTTATTTCACTATACTGAATTTTGATAGAAAAAAAAGCACTTAAACATAGTTAATTAAATAGATTATATCTATTGATAATAAATTTTGAAAGTAAATAGAACCTCAAATTTAATAATTAACATCAGATTGATTATTTATATGTCAATTTGAGCGTTATTGCGTTTAACGTGAATTTTATACTTTAGATGAAATAAGTTGCACTTAAATAAAACATCAACGCCACAAAATTAAAAATTATTCATGTAGTCGACAGTCATTTTGATTTTAGGCGAGATTTTTTAACATAAAAATAGATTAATATTTGTCTGTTTTGATCGGTTTCATTTTGCGAAAACTATCTATTAAAAATGATATTTCAAGTAGCTTAATATAAAATGGCATCTGGTTTATGCGTTTGTGTTCAATCTGTATCAAACGTAAAGTTTTTATTCAGTAAACTTATTAAATAGTGGGTATATATGTTAAAAAAATTATTGTTAATTCTATTAATATTCCCAGTTATCGCCGTAGCTAAACAAAAACAATGCGCTGTTAAACCCAGCTATGATATTACTATAACTGAAAAAAATGTGCGAATTTTCAATAAAAATAGTGATCTAACTATTTTATCTAATGGGAATGTCGAGCTCAATCAAAGCCCCGTTTTGCTAAATGCACAACAACAAAAACAGACGTTAATGTTTCAAAAGAATATTAGGCAACAGCTACCACAACTTGAACAGCAGGCTTTAACTATGTTGTCTAGCGTTAAATTTAGTTTTGAAAATGCGATTAAAAATAAGCTTGGCAATGATAGTAAGTTACAAAGTGAATTAAATAAATTATACAAAAGATTAGTAAAATTGTTACACCAGTCGATTATTACGGAAAATGGTAGAACAGAATTTCACTATCAAAATTTTAATAATTTGAAAAAAGATGGCGAAGAGATAGGCCAACGAATTTTTTATAATGTTGTGGGGGGGAGTCTAGTCAATTTTAACTTCTTTCAAAATTATGCCACAATCAATGAAATTTCAAAAAATGAATGGAAAGCACAAAAGCCAAAACTTAAGGCTTTTGATGCCCATATTTGTTCAGTTATTACTGATATAAATAATCAATATCAGCAAATATTAAGCGAACTCGAGCATTGATAAATAAGTCAATAGACATTGATACAAACTTTTGCGAAAATAGCCTATCTTAAACGATAGAATGAAAGACATAGAGATTTATGACAGCACGTATAATTGATGGCAAACAGTTAGCTCAGCAAATTAGAAATGACATTGCAAATAAAGTAAAAGAACGCGTCGCTAAAGGATTATCTATTCCTGGACTTGCTGTTATCCAAGTTGGTTCGGATCCGGCTTCAAAAATTTATGTGCAAAATAAACAAAAAGCATGTGATGAAGTTGGTTTTGCATCATTTGCTTATGATTTTCCTCAATCAACGACCGAAGCTTTGTTAACACTGATTGACGAGCTCAATGAGCGTAAAGATGTTCATGGTATCTTAGTGCAACTTCCGTTACCTGATAATATCGATAAAACTAAAGTCCTTGAACGGATCCATCCAAGTAAAGATGTTGACGGTTTTCACCCATATAATATCGGACATTTACTACAAAGAGACCCAATTTTACGTCCTTGTACGCCTTATGGCGTCGTGAAAATGTTACAATCAACAGGCGTCAATTTATCTGGACTGAATGCTACGGTTGTAGGCGCGTCGAGTATTGTTGGGCGACCAATGGCATTAGAACTGTTATTATTAGGTTGTACAACGACTATTACCCATAGCCGTACTATAGATTTAGCTAAACATGTAAGCAATGCTGATATTGTTGTTGCCGGTGTTGGAATAGCTAATTATGTAAAAGGTGAGTGGATAAAACCAGGTGCAATAGTGATTGATGTTGGTATTAATCGATTACCAAATGGTAAGCTTGCTGGTGATGTAGAGTTTGAAACTGCCGTTGAGCGAGCTGGATGGATAACGCCAGTTCCAGGCGGTGTTGGCCCTATGACTGTCGCTATGCTTATGAGTAACACCCTTGAAGCATGTGAAAAATTTAGTCATTGATTTGATAGATTCGATGAATTTTGGATTGGTAGATGTACATTAAAAAAATGGAAATAAGGAACATTTTATGATTATATTTCACACTTCTTTAGGTGATATTAAAATTAAAACCTTCGATAATGAAGCGCCAGAAACGGTTAAAAATTTTGTTGAATATTGCAAAGAGGGTTTTTACAACAACACTGTATTTCATCGTGTGATTAATAATTTTATGATTCAAGGTGGTGGTTTTGAACCTGGTATGAAACAGAAAAAAACCAAAGCACCTATTAAAAATGAAGCTGATAATGGTCTGAAAAATGATCGGGGTACTTTAGCGATGGCTCGCACCTCTGATCCTCATTCAGCGACTGCACAGTTTTTTATTAATGTAGTGGATAATGATTATTTGAATTATCGATCACCTGATGTAAATGGTTATGGTTATTGTGTATTTGCGCAGGTTGTTGATGGTATGGATGTGGTAGATAAAATTAAAGCAGTCAAAACAGGTCGAAGTGGCATGCATTCCGATGTGCCTGTTGAAGATGTGATTATCAAGAGTGTAACGGTTGAATAATCCTACTCGTTATTTTATTGCAGATATTCATCTTACTGATAATGAACCTGCTCACGATCATTTTGATATAACAGCAGGTTTTTTATCTTTCTTAGACAGTTTACCCGATCACTGTGAACTTTATATTTTAGGTGATCTTTTTGACTATTGGATTGGAGACGATGTCAATTCAATCTTACATAGTAAAATTGCCGATGCGCTAAATGAACTTTCTAACCGACATATAAAAAAGTATTTTGTACATGGTAATCGTGATTTTTTATTAGGTAAAAAATATGCTAATGCCTGTGATATGACAATATTGCCAGAGATTAATTGTTTACCTAATCAAGATAGCAATATTATATTTTTGCATGGTGATGTGTTATGTCTTGATGATCCACAATATCAAAAATTCCGTAAAGTAATGCATAAAAAATGGTTACAAACCCTTTTTTTATTATTGCCACTTCGTATTCGTTTAAAAATAGCAGGTAAACTGCGTCAAGAAAGCAGTGCACATAATCAAATCAAGTCAGAAAATATTATGGATGTTAATCAAGATGCCGTTGAAAACATGATGAGCAATTATAATGCTAACATAATGGTACATGGTCATACGCATAAACCGGCAACTCATCATTTTTTTATTAACAATCAGCCAGTAACTCGTCTGGTCCTTGGGGCTTGGCATGACGGTATATCTTTTATTAAGCAAGAAGCGAACAGTAATATTTTAAAACTTTATAACCACTCTTTTAAATAATCAGTTTGTAAAATGCTATCTTTTTCGCCAAAATCTCTTAATTTACCTTGTTCTAAGATTAATACATAGTTGGCGATACGCTTAACTTCATTTATGTTATGGGTGACGTAAATGACGGGTATTTTTATTTCATTAATTAACTGGTCGATATAACTTAACAGCTCTTTTTTTCTCGGCATATCCAGGGCTGATAATGGTTCATCCATTAATAATAATTGTGGGTTAGTTAATAACGCTCGTCCAATAGCAACACGTTGTTTTTCTCCGCCAGATAGCATGGCAGGATAACGATTTAATAAATGACCAATATTAAGTACTTCAATCATTTCATCTAATTTTTGCGAACTAAGTTTTTTTATACCATAAGTTAAGTTTTTCAACACCTTATAGTGAGGAAACAACAAAGCATCTTGAAAGACGGTCGCAATGTTTCGTTTTTCAGGCGGAATAAAAATATTTTGAGTGGTGGCAACCAACGTCACTTGGTTAAGCGAGATATTGCCATGATCAGGTTTAATCAATCCATTAATAAGATTTATTAAAGTTGATTTTCCCGAGCCTGATACGCCTAAAATTGCTGTCACTCCTTGGCAAGGTATTGAGTGTTTAAATTCAAATGCAAAGGAAGATAGTTGTTTTTTTACATCTATTTCTAACATAACTCATTATCCAAATAATTTCTTCTTGTGCCAACGATTGAGCATTTCGGATAAAAATAGTGCCGCCAAAGACAACACAATGGATATTATACATAACCTCAATGCAGCATGTTCGCCATTAGGCATTTGTAACAGCGTATACATAGCAAGCGGTAGTGTTCGCGTTTCACCTTGGATATTAGAAACAAAAGTAATAGTTGCACCAAATTCACCTAAACATCTTGCAAAACCTAATACAATCCCCATTAAAATGCCAGGAAATGCTAATGGTAGCGTAATTGTTATAAATACTTTTAATGGATTTGCGCCTAATGTTCGAGCAACACATTCTAAACGTAAATCGATGGATTCAATTGCTAGACGAATGGAGCGAACCATCAATGGAAATGCCACAACTGCCGATGCTAATGCAGCACCTTGCCAATTAAAACTAAAGCTTATCTGTAAATAATAACTTAACCACTCCCCTATAAAGCCATGTCGTCCCATGGTTATTAGCAGCAAATAACCTAAAACGACAGGGGGTAAAACTAGAGGCAAATGCACAATACTATCAAAAAGTGATTTACCTAAAAATTGGCATCTAGCTAAAATCCATGCAGTCAAAATACCAATTGGTAAACTGAATAAAATTGCAGCCCCCGCGATTTTTAAGCTCAGTAGCAGTGTTTGCCATTCATATTCGGTCAATATCATGATTTTTATTATTTTGTTACAAAACCATATTTTTCAAATATGCGTTTAGCTTCAGGTGATTTTAAATATTGATAAAACTCTTTCGCTTCGGGTTTTAACAATGCTATTGGGTACTCAATAGGATCAAATGAGTTAGCTGGAAAAACACCAATGATTTTGACTTTATCACTAACTTTTGCATCTGTGCTATATACAATGCCTAATGCAGCTTCGTTACGTTCAACCAGCATTAACGCATCACGTACATTACTTGCTGGTGCAAATTGTGGAGCTAATTTATCAAATACACCTAAATAAGTTAAGGATTCTTTGGCATACAATCCAGCCGGAACATGATCAGGATCGCCAATCGCTAATCTTTCTGTTTTAGGTAAAATTGCATTCCAGTCAGTGCTACTATTAATATCGATTTTTTCTAATTTTGACTGTTGTGGTGCGATTAATACTAAAGAATTTTTAAGTAAATCTTCTTTGTTTTTAACTAAATTATGTTCTATTAAATAAGTCATCCATTTTTGATCTGCTGACATAAAAATATCAGCGGGCGCACCTTGTTCGATCTGTTTGGCTAATACCGATGACGAAGCGAACGAAAATATAATTTCCTGATTTTTGTGATTTGTTTTATATTCAGCTGCAATATCTTGCATCGCATTGGTTAATGATGCCGCTGCAAATAGGGTTACTTTTTCAATAGCTAAAGTGGAAAATGTGGTTAATAAGGTTGTTATCATTAAAAAAATGTTAATACGTGTTTTCATCATATCCCTCACGCTAAAAATAACTTATGTAATTTTGTAAATTGATGATGATGCGTAAAGCGGTAACTGAGATTTAACATAAAAATCGATAATTAAAACCGCTAACATATCGCTCACTCATCAGATGCATCATATTATAATAAACTTTCCGTTATATAAAATAAAATATATCGATAAATTGATAAACCTTTTCCAGATTTAATCATAAGTTAATGATTGTAAATTGGATTGTTCAAAATAACTTAATTATATAATTGATCTAAGAGATCGTTGAAAAGAACATAATTCACTTGACGTAAGTTTTTTGAAGGTCGTTGAAAAAACGTCTACAATAATTGAAATTATCTGAATAAGATGTTTTTCAGTTTATCAAGGTGGTGTCATGAGCTTTTCTCCAGAAATTTTATTAACTATAAATTCAAATCAGCAATTATTTACTGATCCAAGGCGTATAGCATTACTTAAAGCCATTGACCAAACCGGTTCTTTAAGCCAAGCCGCCAAATCAATTGGCATAAGCTACAAAACAGCTTGGGATGCAATAAGCGAAATTAATCGTTTAGCGCCTACGCCATTTTTGATAACGATAACTGGAGGTAAAAATGGTGGGGGAACCAAACTCAGTGCTTATGCCGTCAGATTTATTCAACTTTATGATCTTTTGACTCACATACAGCATAACGCGTTTAATATTTTAAGTGATGATAACGTTCCCCTGGATGATATTTTAAAAGCTACGGCAAAATTATCATTACAAACCAGTGCACGTAATCAATTATATGGCAGTGTTAAACGGATTGAGACCAATAACATTGCCGGTTTTATTACGGTTTTGCTTGGCGATAATCAAACGGAATTAAAAGCTTATATAACTCACAAAAGTCTCGAAAGGTTAAAGTTAACTATGGACAAGACTGTGCTACTGTTAATTAAAGCTCCCTTGATTGAATTAAATGATTCGCTTGAAAATTGTTTATCAGTAACAGTTGAGAAAGTCACAACAGATGGTGAGTGGACTGAAATTGCCTTTTGTTTAGCATCAGGTATGATGCTTTATGCAAGTAAATTAACGAATACAGTTAAAGATTATGCATTAGTTGCAGGCAAAAAGCTGACAATATCAATTGATCCTCAGCATATTATTGTTGCTACATTAGTTTAATTTGAGGTATTTATGTTACATATTGAACACGCACACTATAAAATTAATGATCATAAAGTTTTTGTTATCGAATCATTAACCATCAATCAGGGGCATAGTGTTGCTTTTGTTGGACGTAATGGCAGCGGTAAATCAGTTCTAGCTAAAGCATTAGCCGGTGAACAACCGTTGCTATCGGGTAATGTGATTAATGAGTTTGAATCAATAGCGTATATTTCTTTTGAACAATTACAAAAGTTGGTCGATGAAGAATGGAAGCGCAATAATACTGATATGCTTAGTGAAGGCGAAAATGATACAGGATTAACGACATCGCAAATCATACAGGAATTTAAAACAGATGAAGAGCGATGTTTACAGTTGGCTAAACAGTTTGGTATTAGTCAGCTGCTGACTAGAAAATTTAAATACTTGTCAACAGGTGAAACACGAAAAACGCTAATTTGCAAAGCGTTAATGTCAAATCCCGATTTATTAATTTTAGATGAACCTTTTGATGGTTTAGATGTTTTATCGCGTGAAAATTTAGCCGAAAAGCTTGGTGAATTGTCTAAACAGGGGGTAACAATCGTATTAGTATTAAATCGTTTTAATGAAATTCCCATTTTTATTGAAGATATTGGTCTGCTTGTTGAATGTCAGCTCTTGAAATTTGGTAGCAGAGCAACAATATTAAATGACGAAACAGTTAAACAGCTAGCTGATCTAGAAAGCTTACCCAATGTACCTTTACCTGATGCAGATGTGCCTCCCGCTGCATTATCCAACAAAATCGATCGTGTAGTTTTAAATAATGGCTATGTCCATTACGATGATAAAGCTATTATCGATGGGTTAACTTGGCGGGTAAAAGCGGGTGAAAACTGGCAAATAGTTGGACCTAATGGTGCAGGTAAATCAACGCTATTAAGTTTAATTACCGGTGATCATCCTCAAGGATACAGTAATGATCTAACATTATTTGGTCGTAAACGAGGTTCAGGTGAAACTATTTGGGACATTAAAAAGCATATTGGCTATGTTAGTAGTAGTTTACACCTTGATTATCGTGTCAGTTCCAGCGTTAAAACAGTACTCGTTTCGGGTTTTTTTGACTCAATTGGTGTCTATCAAGCCACAAGCGATAAACAAGCAAAGCTAGCCGATGAATGGCTTAAATTGTTAGGATTATACACACAAGCTGATAAGCCTTTTCAATCTCTATCGTGGGGGCAGCAACGATTAGTGCTAATAGCTCGTGCTTTAGTTAAACATCCAACCTTGCTGATTTTAGATGAACCATTGCAAGGATTAGATCATCTTAACCGAGAATTAGTCAAAGGTTGGATGGATCGATTAATCAAGGAAGGAAACACGCAATTATTGTTTGTGTCGCATCATGCCGAAGATGCGCCAAAATGTATCACTCATCGTTTAACTTTTGTTCCTAATTTCGATCTCAGCTATCAATACCAAATTGAGACACTTAAGTAATCATTAGTTAATAGCTATTAAAATCAGTATTAAAAATAGAAATAATCAATAAAAAAAACGTATTTTAATCATGAAATTTTTACTTGATTATTGAAAAAAGTTTATAACGGTTATACTTAGAGAGTTATCCCCGATGCCTGTGGATAACTCTGTGAATAGTTTATTGAAAAACGCTCAAACTTCAATAACCATCAGGTTTTAGCTTGGTTTGGTTACAAGTTAAGCATGAATTTGTATTTTATTATTAATCAATTAGTTATCTTAAATCAAGTTATCTTTTTAAGGTGTGTTTGGTGAGTTTTTAAGTTAACTGAACAAAAAATATAAGATTTTAAAAGGTCAAGTCTTTTTGGGGATAATTTTTATTAATAGGTAAAATATTAGGTCACAAGTAATGAAAAAATTTAAATTATGTTCTGAATTTAAACCTGCTGGCGATCAACCTGAAGCCATTAGACGAATAAGTCAAAATCTTGATGACGGTATTGCCCATCAAACATTATTAGGTGTAACGGGGTCGGGTAAAACCTTTACTATGGCAAATGTTATTGCTCAGCATAATCGTCCAACAATTATTTTGGCGCCAAATAAAACGTTAGCCGCCCAATTATATGGTGAAATGAAAGCGTTTTTTCCTGAAAACGCGGTTGAGTATTTTGTCTCTTATTATGATTATTATCAGCCTGAATCTTATGTGCCATCAACCGATACTTTTATCGAGAAGGATGCGTCGATCAATGAACATATTGAACAGATGCGCCTTTCGGCCACTAAATCACTATTGGAGCGACGCGATGTTGTGATTGTTGCATCGGTATCAGCAATTTATGGTTTGGGAGCGCCCGAGACCTATATGGCGATGATTTTGCACCTGACTAAAGGCACCATTACCGATCAACGCTCAATCTTAACCAGATTGGCTGAACTACAATATACTCGCAATGAAATGGGTTTTAGTCGTGGTACATTTAGAGTAAGAGGTGATGTGATTGATATTTTTCCTGCCGATTCAGACGAGTTAGCTGTACGAGTTGAACTGTTTGATGATGAAGTAGAACGCATTACTATGTTTGATCCTTTAACAGGCAGTAGTGTTAATGATGTCTCGCGGATTACTATTTATCCAAAAACCCATTATGTTACACCAAGAAACATTATGGAAAACGCTATTGCTGAAATTAAGCAAGAACTTAAAGAACGGCAAAAAGTATTGTTAGAGAATAATCGCCTGTTAGAAGAGCAGCGCTTAACTCAGCGAACACTATTTGATATTGAAATGATGACTGAACTTGGGTACTGTTCAGGTATCGAAAACTATTCCCGCTTTTTATCTCAGCGTAAACCCGGTGATCCGCCTGCAACCTTATTTGATTACTTACCTGCTGATGGTTTACTGTTTATTGATGAATCACACGTTGCAATACCCCAAATTGGTGCAATGTATAATGGCGACCGTTCACGTAAATTAAATTTAGTTGAGTATGGATTTCGTTTACCGTCAGCACTGGATAACCGTCCATTGAAATTCACGGAATTTGAAAACATTATGCCACAAACTATTTATGTTTCGGCAACGCCAGCTAAATACGAGATTGAAAAATCAGGTGGTGAAATTATTGAACAAGTAGTGAGACCGACTGGTTTATTAGATCCGATTATTGAAGTTCGCCCTGTCGCGACTCAAGTTGATGATCTTTTATCCGAAATTAAAATTCGAATGGAAAACGAAGAGCGGGTATTAGTAACAACACTAACCAAACGTATGGCTGAAAACTTAACAGATTATTTATCCGAGCATAATGTGAATGTGAAATATTTACATTCCGATATCAATACGGTTGAACGGATGGAAATTATTCGTGATTTACGCTTAGGTAAAGTTGATGTATTGGTTGGTATAAACTTATTACGTGAAGGATTAGATATTCCTGAGGTGTCGTTAATTGCTATTTTGGATGCGGACCGAGAAGGCTTTTTGCGTTCAGAAAGTTCACTCATTCAGACAGTTGGACGTGCAGCCCGAAATGTAAATGGTAAGGCCATATTGTATGCTGATAAAATCACGCCAGCTATGCAAAAAACCATTGATGAAACAGCCCGTCGTCGTAAAAAACAGGAAGATTTCAATCAAGCTCATGGTATAACACCAAAATCAGTACGCAAAGAGATTAAAGATATTTTAGATGCAGGATTAAGTACTAAAAAATCAACGGCTAAAGTACAAGCATTTGAACCGGGTAAACCTTATCATTATGTTTCTATAAAAGAAGTTCAAGCAAGGGTGAAAGAACTTGAAGCCATGATGTACGAAGCTGCTCAAAATCTCGAGTTTGAAAAAGCTGGTGTATTACGTGATGAAATAAAAAAATTACGTGCTGATTTTATTAAAGTCTCTTAAAAAACTCATCAAAAAAGGAAAACATGATGACAATTATTCGACTCGATCCACAAGACCGTTGGTCTGAAGCGGTTATTCACAATAATGTAATTTATTACACGAGTGTGCCAAGCAATTTAGTTAATAATGCCTATGAACAAACCAAAAGTGCTTTGGCTGAAATAGACAAAATTTTAGCTAGAGCAAACAGTGATAAAGCCCGTATTTTAGATGCAACTCTATTTTTGGTAAACAAAAGCGATTTTGCTGCTATGAATAAAGCGTGGGACGAATGGGTTGCTCACGGCGATGCTCCCGTGCGCTGCACAGTCCATACCGGATTAATGAAAAGTGAGTATTTAGTCGAAATAAAAATCGTTGCAGCAGTGAAGGTTTAATGTTGTAAAATAAACAACTCAATAATAGTTGGTGAATAATTACTTGATTATTCTAGATAGACTAAAATGGTAATATTATTAGCTTATTTTAGTAATAATATTATCACTACTAGTGAGTTTTTCTTGTCATCTTACATATTGATTATTATCCCATTTGCTAAATTTTAGTGTATACTTTGAAAACTTTAAATTTCATCTATTGATATAATTTGCTATGCATACTCAAGCTAAAATTGCCATTGTAATGGGATCGAAAAGTGATTGGAGCACAATGCAACATGCTGCCGATATACTCGATACACTTACAGTTAGTTATCATGTTGAAATAGTTTCAGCCCATCGAACGCCTGATAAATTGTTTCAATTTGCTCAAGATGCTAAACGTCGAGGTTTTGATGTCATCATTGCTGGTGCTGGTGGTGCTGCTCATTTACCCGGTATGCTAGCGGCGAAAACACTGGTACCCGTATTAGGCGTACCCGTACAAAGTGCCACACTAAATGGTATTGACAGCTTATATTCCATTGTACAAATGCCTAAAGGTATTCCGGTTGGTACCTTAGCGATTGGTAAGGCTGGGGCTGCTAATGCTGCATTATTAGCTGTGCAAATTCTGGCTTTACATGATAAAGACATCTATCAACGATTATCAACTTGGCGTTTAAGTCAAACTGATGAAGTTTTAAATAACCCCGATCCAAGAGTCGATGCATAATATGATAACTAAATCAGTTTGTGTTTTAGGTAATGGCCAATTAGGCCGAATGTTAAAGCAAGCTGGCGAGCCATTAGGTATCCATGTTTTTCCTGTTGGTTTAGATGTCGATCCAGCAACGATTCCTTATCAAAATTCAGTCATTACTGCTGAAATTGAACGTTGGCCCGATACGCCTTTTACTCAGATTTTAGCTCAGCATGGGCATTTTATTAATCGGGATGTGTTTCCGATTATTGCCGATCGTTTGAGTCAAAAACAACTATTAGATGAACTTAATTTACCCACAGCTAAATGGTTTTTATTGAAAAATAGACAAGATTGGCCAACGCTCTTTCAACAGTTAGGTCAATTGTTAATTGTTAAACGTCGTACTGGTGGTTATGATGGTCGAGGTCAATGGCGTATAGCGATTGATGACGATATTGACGTACCTGAAGATATCTATGAACAAGCGATTGTAGAACAGGCAATTGCATTCGATAACGAATTATCATTGATTGGTGCTCGCAATGCGAAAGGTGAAACCGTTTTTTACCCATTGACGCATAATTTACATCAAGATGGTATTTTAAGAATGAGTATTGCTTTACCCGATAAAATGCCTGTATTACAAGCCAAAGCTGAAAAAATGTTATCTGCTATCATGCAAAAGCTCAATTATGTCGGTGTAATGGCAATGGAGTGTTTTGTTGTCGGTGAAAATCTATTAATCAATGAATTAGCACCAAGAGTCCATAACAGTGGTCACTGGACCCAAAATGGCGCTTCAATAAGCCAATTTGAGCTTCATTTACGGGCAATCTTGGGATTACCAATACCAAATCCGAATGTTTTTGCGCCTTCTGTCATGGTTAATCTGATTGGAACTGAGTTAAATTATGATTGGTTATCAATTGATTTAGTCCATTTACATTGGTACGAAAAAGAAGTGAGAACTGGTCGTAAAGTGGGTCACTTAAATTTAACTCACCCTCAAATATCAACATTGATCGATTCATTAGATAAATTGTTACCTATGTTGCCTGTTGAATATCATCCAGCTATTTTTTGGGCAAAACAGCAATTTGAGTCGTGATAGCTTCGTTGAACGAAAAGGGTAGCGCCATGGTCAACTTTAGCAAAAAAATCAATTACCAACGTTATGCTCATAAACAATATGACAGTTTAACAGATGAATATTCAGTTTTACGCTGTTTTGAAAGTGATCGTGGACGAATTATCAATTCTGCAGCTATAAGGCGCTTACAGCAAAAGACTCAAGTGTTCCCCCTTGAACGTAATTCAGTTGTCAGAAGCCGTTTGACGCATTCAATGGAAGTTCAACAAGTTGGGCGCTATATTGTTAAAGAAATTGTTAATCGTTTAATAAAAGCAGGACAATTAAAGGCGTTTGGTCTGGATAAATCGATTATGTCGATTGAAAGTTTAGTTGAAATGGCGTGCTTAATGCATGATATAGGTAATCCCCCTTTTGGTCATTTTGGTGAATCGGCAATTAATCAGTGGTTTACTTTACGACTAGGTCTTGATAAACCTTGCAGCTACAGTATTCTTGAAATAAACAAACAAGATGATGAGTTACTTGCTGAATTAAAACAAAAAATCCGCCAAGATTTGTCCAATTTTGAAGGGAATGCGCAAGCTATTCGTTTAGTTCATACGATTTTACGTCTTAATTTAACTTATTCTCAAATCGCCTCAATTGTTAAATATTCAAAACCCGCTTATTGGAATCATGCTGTACCGACTGAATTTGCTTATTTAATGAAAAAACCCGGTTTTTACTTATCGGAAGAGCCCTTTATCAATGAATTATATCAACAACTTGATATAAAACCTTTTCATCGTTACCCGCTAACCTACATTATGGAAGCGGCTGATGATATCTCATATTGCATAGCCGATCTTGAAGATGCCGTTGAAAAGAAAATCTTTACTGTACAACAACTTTATCAATATTTAAAACAAGCGTGGGGACCAGTTAAAACAGGTGATTTATTTGATGAAGTGATCAATCGGCCTTTTGATAATTTTAAGCAAATTGAGTCTACCGCTATTGGTATCGATGAGTTTTTTATGTATTTGCGAGTCAATACTATCAATAAACTTGTTCCCCATGCCGCAGAACGTTTTATTGAAAATATTGAAGCCATTTATCATGGCTCATTTAATCATGCATTGCTTGAAGATCACGACGCTGAATACAAACTCCTCAATATTTTTAAAACTGTTGGTTTTGAACATGTCTTCAATCATGAATCAGTTGAAAATCTTGAACTACAAGGTCATCGAATTATTACCGGTTTGCTCGATATTTATAGCCCATTACTTGCGATGCCGGTTGAGGATTTTATTAAATTATCGACGACAGGCAATCACAAAAAATACCCAATAGAAACCCGACTATATCATAAACTATCCCATAAACATTGTGATGCTTACCAACAAGTTATTAGCAAACTTGATAAAAATCAGCCAACTTTTGATTGTTGGGAATTTTATTACCGTTGTCGTTTAATTCAAGATTACATTAGTGGCATGACAGATCATTTTGCTTACGATGAATATCGTAAATTGATGGTCACATTCTAATTTAGTTAATTGATCAAAGTTTTAGCACCAAAAAAAAGCATAAGCACTACAATAGTGCATTAATTTTCAAACGCTATCGATAATCACAGTATTAGTATCAACATATCCAAACACCTCTAATTATATTGCTCACCCTCTTTAATAAACAAAATGGTTGAAATGAGAGTTGGTGTCGTTAATGTTTTGGCCAGAGAGTGAGTATTGATGACACTTTATTATTTGATTTTGCTCATTGAGTTAACTTGTTTTCGGTTTGATTTCAACATTTTTATTCCTATCAATTGACATTAACACTATGAATTACATCGTTATTCTTATTAATAAATATAGTCAAAAACTACAAATTGAAATTTCTGGCATAAGCTTTGCATAAGTTTTGCATAAGTTCGGTTATCCACCCTATTAATGAGGAGCAATTGATGAAATTAGTGACTGTTGTTATTAAACCTTTCAAATTAGAAGAAGTGAGAGAATCATTATCCAATATTGGCATTACGGGATTAACCGTAACTGAAGTTAAAGGATTCGGGCGTCAAAAAGGGCATGCGGAACTTTATCGTGGTGCTGAATATAATGTTAACTTCTTACCTAAAGTAAAAATTGATTTAGCAATCAGTGACGAACAGCTTGATGAAGTGATTAATACTATTACTAAAGCGGCTTATACCGGCAAAATAGGCGATGGCAAAATCTTTGTGACGCCACTTGAACATGTGGTTCGGATTCGTACCGGTGAAACGGATGAGTCAGCATTATAATCATAAAAGGATATCATTATGTTGAAAAAATTTATTTTACCTTTGGGCTTAGCGCTTTCAAGCTCAGCAATTGCTCAAGAAGCAACCGTCGCCGATAATGCTGATAACGGTTTTATGATGATTTGTACAGCCCTAGTTCTTTTTATGTCGGTGCCTGGCATTGCTTTGTTCTATGGTGGATTATTACGTGCTAAAAATGTCTTATCAATGTTATCGCAGATATTAGTCACCTTTTCACTTATTGCGGTATTATGGATAATTTATGGTTATACACTGGCATTTGGTGAAGGAAACTGGTTTTTTGGTAACTTTGAACACTTTTTATTAATTGGTATTAATATTACAGATGTATCAGGATCGATTTATGAATTGATTTGGGTTGCGTTTCAGGGATCTTTTGCCTGTATTACTTGTTGTTTAATTCCAGGTGCATTTGCCGAACGTACGCGTTTTTCAGCGGTATTAATTTTTATGGTGTTATGGTTTACCTTCTCTTATATTCCAATGGCCCATATGGTATGGGGTGGAGGCATCTTAGGTGATGAAGGTGCGTTAGATTTTGCCGGAGGAACTGTTGTTCACATCAATGCAGCCGTTGCAGGTTTAATGGGGGCGTATTTACTAAAAAATCGGATAGGCTTTAATCGTGAACCGTTAAAACCTTTCAATCTGCCTTATGTTTATATCGGTGCTGCTATTTTATATATTGGGTGGTTTGGCTTTAATGCTGGATCTTCAACTCACGCTGACCAAATTGCTGGGCTTGCTTTTATTAATACCGTGGCAGCAACGGCAGCAGCAGTTTTAGCATGGTCTATTGCTGAGTGGGTTTTACGAGGTAAACCATCATGTTTAGGTGCCGCATCAGGCATCATCGCGGGATTAGTTGGAATAACACCGGCAGCGGGTTTTGTTGGTGTTGGTGGTGCATTGTTGATTGGTTTGATTTGTGGTTTTGCCGGAGTTTGGGGCGTATCTTCGCTAAAAAGAATTCTTAAAATAGACGATACTTGTGATGTATTTGGTGTACATGGTGTTTGTGGTATTGTTGGTTGTCTATTGACTGGTATTTTTGCGTCAGAATCACTCGGTGGCATTGGTTATACAGAAGGTACCAGCATGGCAAGTCAAATTGGTATACAGTTAATGAGTGTAATAACCTGCATTATTTGGACGGCTGTTGTTGCTTTTATCTCGTATAAGATTGCAGATATTTGTGTTGGCTTACGTGTGTCAGAAGAACATGAACGTGAAGGTCTAGATATTAATAGCCATGGTGAAAGTGCATTTAACAATTAATTCCTAAATAAATCTATCCAATGTAAATATATAAAAAAATCTACAGTGAAATTAGCACTGTAGATTTTTTGCTTATATTAATTATGTGAATGTCTTTTAGTCATCCCAAAGCATAATTGCATTATCTTGCGTAAGGATTAACGGTGGTGAAAACAGATATTCTTTAATGGTATCTGGTAATGCATTTAAGTCATTTAAATCAAGCTTAAGATCAGGATTTGATTGGCTAAGTTCTGCTAATCTGCTTGATAATATTTGATTGATCCTCTCACATTCTAAATCTTGTTGATTTTTTAACGTTTCTAAATCAGGTTCATTGAATGCTTCACGATAAATAAACTGGAAAGCATCGATATCCTTAAAAACATCTTCTAAAACATACTTTTGATATTTTGAATGACGTTGTTTCAATGCTTCAAAACGTAACGCAATAATTTCATCTTTTTGATCCGGATAATCTAAAACTGAATCTTTATCTGTTAATTGCTTTTTTTCAGGAATTGACTCATTAAAAGATGCTAAAGTAAATAACGGTTTTTTATTCGATGTCATTTATTAATTCACAACCTATATTCTTGAATAATAAAAAATTATTGTTTTTATTCTAAAAATAGTTTTACTCAATGTCATCAATTCTTTTGCAAAAATTGATGACATATTTCTATTATTGATTCATTTATCAATACTTTTAATCAGAGTAATTCCCATCTTCCCAAAGCATAATTGCATTATCTTGTGTTAAGATTAACGGTGGCGCGAATAGGTATTTTTTAATTTTATTAGGCATAACAGTAATATCATTTAAATCCAATTGCACGTGTGGATAAATTTTTGCCATTTGTTTTAACCGCATGCTTAATAATTCTTTAACTTTATTCGATTCTTTAGCAAAGGCTAATTCCTCTTTCAAAAGGCTTATTTGTCTTTTATGATGCTCTGATTCGAACATCTCAGGAAATATAAAACGCATTTCTCGATTATTTTCGATCTTAGCTTTACTATTGTATTCATTATCTTTATATTCGCCATGGTGTAACTTAAGCTCCTTAACATGTAATGCAATAATTTTATTTATGTTTTCAGGATAATTTAATTTAGAATCTAAATCACTTAAGGTATTTTTTTGAGGTAATAATTTATCACTTTGTACTAAGGTAAATAATGGTTTTTTATGTGTCTTCATTTCTATAACTTCCTTTTTTTAGGACAATAAGATAACGATCTGTAGAACATTAAAAAACGACTGTTACTCTATCGCAAAAAAACTTGAGGTAAACATAACGTTTTAGTATAAAAAACAACTAAAAGCGCTGATTATTACTTTTATCTCCTTTTAATGTTTCATGTTTTATGCTTTTTGATATTTCGATTTAGACTAAAATTTTGTTTTCTCTTTTTATTCTCACTAGTAAATTAATGTTGTATAGAATGTAAAATAGTATTCTTTTACAGAATGTTAATTTAATGTGGTTGTTCCATTTTTCTATATCAAGTAGAACTATGAATAAATACCAATTGAATTGAGATAGCATGATAAGATCAAAAAAATTCATTTTATAATCGTCATCAAGCAAGAGAAAATTACATTCTGTAAATTTAACAAGTTGTTTTTTAAATAAACTATTTATGATGTTAGATTGGTGTTGATTACTATATAAATCTTTGACTTTATGTTTTTCAACAAATTTGGGGTAAATATTAAGCTTAACTTTAATAGTAATTCTTAATACATTAATTAAGAGATGGTTAATTAATCCTTTATATTTAATAAGTCGATTCCTAATCGAAGTTTCACTATTATAACTTAAAATTTGTTTTATGCTAGTAATATTTTTCTGAAACCACTTTTTTACTTGGAATTTTACAATTTTAATCAGTAAAAAAATGTATTGCAATGTATTTGTGAGACTTTTAGCAATCATAAATCCAATCCATGTTGTTGTATATTAAACAATATACGATAATAAAAATGTACATCCTAAAGCGACTAATGAAGCAATAAAAGAGCTGGATGTATAATATTTGAACATTTCAGTTAATGTAGCGCCACAATATTGCTTTACAAGCCAAAAAAGTGAATCTGTTACAATTGTACAACCAATAGCGCCCGAACCGATCGCTAACGTTATGATCTCAGGGCTAACATAAGGGTAAAGTGGCAACATAGGTGATACAATGGCTGTTGCTCCCATCATGGCAACCGTTGCAGAGCCCACTGCAGCATGTAATATAATGGCAACTAACCACGCTAATAAAATAGGGTGCATATTTAGCTGTGATAAAATACCCGCTAATCCATCACTCAAACCACTACTTTTTAACACGCCATTAAATGCGCCACCCGCACCAATAATCAACAAGATATTAGCGATTGAAGAAAAGCCACATTCTGTTTTTATTAATAAATCTGACATTCGCATTTTTTGGCGAATACCTAAGACATAATAGGCGACAAAAATACCTATAAGCATAGCTGTAATTGGGGTGCCAATAAATTCGAACACGGCATAAAAAATTGAATTTTTATCGATTGTTAATTCTGTGGCTGTTTTTATTAACATTAAAATGATAGGTAACAAAATAATAGTCAAAGTGGGCAATAATGACGGTAATTCATTTTCATTCTTATTGTTTGGTTGGGAAAATGTTTCAGGTACAGGCTTAAATGGAATATTATTTTTAATGATTTTTAAAAAAAGAGGCCCACTAACTAGTGATGCTAATAGAGCAACTACTAAACCATAAAAAATTATACTGCCAATATCTGCACCAAGCGCATTGGTCACAAACAATGCTGCCGGATGAGGGGGAACAATACAATGAACGGCCATCAATGCAGAGCATAGTGGTATAACAATTGTTAAAAGTGATGAATTTGTTTTTTTAGCAATGGAAAAGGCAAATGGAATGAATAATACTACACCGACTTCAACAAATAAGGTAATGCCACAAATTAGTCCAATTAACACTATCATTATTTGTGGCGGAAGTAACCGGCATTTGTGTAACATCAACCCTATAGTTTCAGATGCACCAGAAATTTCCATCATTTTACCTAAAATGGATCCTAATCCAATTACTATAGCTAAAAAACCTAAGGTACTACCCATTCCAGCTTCAATTGCACTAAGTATTTCAAGTGGAGGCATAGCCATTAATACCCCTACATAAAAACTTGCAAGTAACAAGGCTAAAAATGGATGTAGTTTAACTTTTACAATTGATATCACAATGACAATTAAACTACTCATTAATACTGCCATAACCCAAAGCTGTGAGTTCATGTTTTGATTTTTAAGTTAGTTAAAATTTAACCTATTAAATGTTTTTATTAGGTATTTGACAAATGATAAAAAAACAACTTAACATGAATTAAATTCATTCAAAAATGTGATTTAAATCGAAGTTTAATATTAAAGTTAGTTTTGCTATAAAGCTGCAAAGTTTGATTTTATAAAATAGATATTTACGTTGTTTAAAACAAGGTGAAGGAGAATCGCTGATGTATGATAATTTTCTAACAAAAAATCGCTTGATTAATCGTTATCAGTTAGCGAAATTATATACTTTTGAATCGGCTGCTCGTCATCTTTCCTTTTCTTTATCTGCTGAAGAGCTGTGTATCAGTCCAAGCGCGGTGAGTCATCAAATTCAAAAATTAGAGCAAGAACTTGGTTTTAAGCTATTTAAACGGTTTCACCGAAGAATTGAACTTACTCATGATGGTAAACATTTATTTGATGTGGTTCGAAAATCACTAAGAAATTTGAATCAAGAAATTTTAGAAATTTCAAATCAAGAAATTTCTGGAATATTGACAATTTATGCTAGACCGTCATTTGCACAAGGTTGGCTAGTACCAAAATTACCTGACTTTGCACGTCACTATCCCTATATTACTTTAAATATTTTATCTGGAAATGAAGTTACAAATTTTAGTCGTCATCGAATCGATCTTGCTATTTATTATGATGCATTACTGTACGAAGAGCTCAATTACGATTTTTTAATGTCCGAAACAATCATTCCTGTTTGTAGTGACTTTTATGCAAAAAAACATAACTTATATAATAACGTTGAAAGACTATCTAACTGTACAATATTGCACGATAGTCAAGCATGGGAATATGATTCTAATTGTGATGAATGGATGGGGTGGGCTAATCATTATTCTTTACCCTTTGATTTTAATGATATACCCAAAATCGATTTTGATCGTTCTGATCTTGCAACTACTGCCGCTATTTATCATGGTGGTGTTGCTATGGGGCGAAGACGATTAATCGGCAAGTTACTTGAATCGGGTGAGCTTATTACACCTTTTCCTGAAATGGAAATGTTATGTAAACAGCGCTATTACATCTTACGAGCGCAAGCCAAATACAATCCCAAAGCAGATATCTTTATAAAATGGCTAAAAAGCCTAGTTTAATAAAGTAATGCTAAGCTAAAGGTCAGCGTTTAGGCTTCCCTTTAGTCTAAGCATATTATTTATTCCGTTTTAAATGTTTCAAATTGGATAATGCGATAGATAGTAGAATAATAATGACCCCAATCCATTGATTAAAATAGACCGATTCTTTTAAATAAAAATATGAACAGGTGACGGCAACAGGTAGTTCAGCTGCGGATAAGATTGCACTTAATGAAATACCAATTTTGGGAATGCCAACAGAAAACAAAAACGGAGGTAATACGGTGCCCAGTAGTGCTAATAAAAATCCTAATTGATAGAGTTGATCATTCAAATTTAATTTAAAGAAGAATAAAGGTGGAAATATAATAAAAGTTATTATGCACGCTCCGGTTATCATCAAGGCACTTTTTTCAAGTTTTGGTAATGCATTACCAACATTACTGCTTGTACTAATAAATAGTGAATACATTAAGGCCGCTAAAAAACCAAAAAAACAGCCCGTTAAATTCAAACGAATATCTTGATTAAATAGTCCAGCGGCTAGGCAGCTACCGGCTATGATGGTAATCACCGTTAAAATTTGAGTCGTAGTCGGTCTATTTTTGAAAATAACATAATCGATAATAATACTAATCCACAAATACTGCATTAATAGTATGATAGCAATTGATGCGGGAACGAGTTGAACACATTGATAATAGCAAATGCCAACTAACCCAGGGAAGATACCCACAGCACATACCTTCCATTTGTTCGTTTTGGGATTATGCGTTGTCGTTGCTGTACTTTTGGGTTTTATGAATGTTTTAACTATCAAGTGAATAATCCATAATATTAGCATACCCAAAAAACATTGTACGCCCGTAACTTCACCAAGGGAGTAGCCAGCTTTATAAGCGGTTTTCACAATAGAGGAGAGCACGCCAAAGCTGCACGCTCCTAAAAAAACTAATAAACCACCTAAAAATTTTTCTTTCATAGTTAAATCTCATAATTTATATAAATTAATTTTGTAGCTAACAATAAAGCAAACACAATAAGAGACCACAGGGTGAAGACCCTGTGTCACTCTTCATTTTTTAACATATTAGAATAACGAATACTAAGTGAATCAGAACAGAATGTAAGCTTGTGATTTTAGCCCATTAGTTTGATTGTGGTAAGTTATTGCTTAACTGTTTCGCTTCTATTATGGTCATAGTTAAAGGTAAAGTAAAAAATAATTCCCAACACCAGTGCATAAGATGCAAAGATTAACCATATTGTTTGCCAATCTCGGCCACTTGTATAGGTAAATTTATCAACTACCATACCACTTAAAATTGAACCCAAATATGCACCAATTCCATTTACCATTGTCATAAAGAGCCCTTGTGCACTTGCTCGAATATTGGCATTAACTTCTTTTTCTATAAAAATTGATCCCGAAATATTAAAGAAATCAAAAGCACAACCATAAACTATCATGGATAACAACAGTAAGACAAAACCAAATGGTGTTGGATCACCAAACGCAAATAAACCAAATCGGAGCGTCCAAGCTATTAGGCTTATCATGATCACTTTTTTTATTCCAAACTTTTTAAGAAAAAACGGAATAGTTAAAATAAATGCCACTTCTGCCATTTGTGATACGGATAATAAAATTGCTGGATGCTGTACAATTAAACTGTCAGAAAATTCGGGAATTTTACCAAAGTCTTTTAAAAATGCCCCGCCGAAAGTATTGGTGATTTGTAATATTGCGCCAAGTAACATCGCAAATAAAAAGAATACTGCCATGACGGGTTTTTTAAATAACACAAATGCATCAAGCCCTAAACGAGAAGCCCAAGATTGTTGTTGGTTTTGTTTGATTTCAATATTTGGTAACGTTGCGCTGTAGATCACTAATACGACCGAAGCCACACATGCCACATAAAGTTGTCCATTACTGGAATCTAACTTCAGTAGACTTATCATCCACATAGCAATAATAAAACCTACTGTACCAAACACCCGTATTTTAGGGAACACTTCGACAGTATTTAAGTTATTTTTATCTAAACACGCGTAACTAATTGAGTTAGATAAAGCAATAGTTGGCATGAAAGCCATTGCATTAGCAAACATCAACCAAAATAGTAAACTTGATGTTGTCACTGATGCAGCATAAAAAAGCGCAACAGCACAAATCGAGTGGCACAGCATGTACAAATATTTTGCTTGTATAAATTTGTCAGCAATAATCCCTATAATACAAGGCATAATTAATGCGGCTAAGCCTTTAGTACTAAAGATCATACCTATCTCGGCACCAGAAAATTTTAGTGTATTAAAAAGATAAATACCTAAAGTCGTTAGCCAGCTTCCCCAAATAAAATATTGGAAAAACATCATTATTTTTAATCTATTTTTTATGTTCATTATTTAAATCCTAAATAAATTGAACTGCTTATATAAAATTAAAAACTATGAACTAAAAACGTGCAATGGTTTTAGTAATAAGTTGTAAAAAAGTGGATTTTACACGTTCAGCGGTTTCAATCACTTCTTCATGACCGAGTGGTTGATCTAAAATGCCACAAGCCATATTAGTTAAACATGAAATGCCGATAGTTTTAATGCCAGAGTGATGAGCAATAATTGCTTCAGGAACGGTAGACATACCCACTGCATCAGCACCTAATGTACGGATCATTCTAATCTCTGCTGGAGTTTCGTAGGTTGGTCCTGTCCACCAAGCATAAACACCTTGTTGTAAAGTGATATTCAGCTCTTTAGCTACTTCGCTAACTGTTGCTCTTAATTGCTTGTTATACACTTCGCTTACATCCAAAAAGCGAACCCCTAATTCAGGATTATTTGGCCCCATTAATGGATTGTTAGCAGTTAAGTTAATGTGGTCAGTAATTATCATTAAATCACCAGGTTTAAAGCTAGTGTTGACTGCACCACAGGCATTGGTAATGATCAGTTTTTCAACGCCTAGCATTTTCATTACACGCACAGGGAAGGTAACTTGATCTAATGAAAAACCTTCATAATAATGAAAACGACCTTTCATCGCGACAACAGTCTTATCACCACATTTACCAATCACTAATTCATTCGCATGCCCCACAGCTGCTGATTTAGCAAAGTGAGGAATAGTGTCATAAGGAATATGAACGGCATCTTCAAGAGTATCGGCAAAAGGACCTAAACCCGATCCAAGTATAATTCCGATTGTTGGTTTTTTGTCGGTTTGCTGTTGAATATAATTAACTGCTTGTTGAATATCTGCTGTTTGATGCATGAGTGTATCCTTTCAAATTGAAGTAGTTTTTTGATAAATAAAACGCAGTGATATTAAATAATCACTTAAAACATGTTTATATTTTTATCATGAATAAAAATACGTATCGCAATTGTTCACATCGATCTAGTATGTCATAGAAAAGGATGTGAATAATTGACTTTTTCTCAAAACGAGAAAACGATCACATAAAAAGAATATATAATAAAAACAACGTAGTTGTCATTTTTCAGGGTATATTATGATGATGTTCTGACAATAATGAAAGGGACTTTTTAGGTTTGGTTTAGTTTTAAAAATTAAATTGCTATATTTAACTTTATTAATCAATTAATTATCTTAAAAATTAATTTAAAAAATTAAAATATAAACATTATTTATGATACATTAAGCTTCAATTTGACAACCGTGTTTATCTTATAAAATTATTATTACTCAATGATCCGATTGCTATCGGTATAAATTACCCCTTTATCACCTCTAAAAAATCCAATCAAAGTCAAGTTATTTGTTCTGGCTTGCTCAACTGCCATTGATGTAGCTGCTGAAACCGCACAGAGAATTTCGATGCCACAGATAGCTGCTTTTTGTACCATTTCATAACTAGCTCGACTTGAGACGAGTATTAGGCCTGGTATATTTTTTTTATTTTGTGCTAGGTATTTCGCGCGATAACCTAACAGTTTATCTAACGCTACATGTCTGCCGATATCCTCAAAACCTGCAATAAAATTACCATGTAAATCAAGCCAAACTGCTGCATGGGTGCAGCCTGTTTGCGCTCCAACTTGTTGTACTTGGTTTAGATAGGCCAGTGAATGCGCAAAATCTGGTAACTGAATTTTGTCATTGGATGGTAAAGTAGGAATAATTGAGCATACCTGATCAAGTTGCTCTGTTCCACAGATACCACAACCAGTGCGGCCGGTTAAATTGCGACGTTTTTCTTTTAATTGATTGAAGCGTCTGGAAGATAATTCAATATGAACTTCTACTCCTTTTAATGAGTCGATTATATCAATACCATAAATGTCATTAACCGATTCAATAATATTTTCAGTTAATGAAAAACCAATCGCAAAATACTCAAGATCTTTCGGCGTCGTCATCATAACCACATGAGAAATACCGTTATAAATTAATGCAATAGGTTTTTCTATGGCAATTGTATCAAATTGAGGATTATTTAGCGTGCTATTACTAAATTTTGTTACTAATACTGTGTTAATACCGCTAGTCATGGCTGGTCTCGGGCTGTTTATTTTTAAGCATTGAACGTTGTTTTAGTTTTACATTGCTAATGTGAATAATCAGTAAAGCAATTGAGTTACGTAATAAGATTCTGCCAATACTTGGTTAACACAATCTTAAACTTATATTATTATGGTAAAATGCTTGAGTCTAATCAATTAATAATTTACCTAATTCAACTATGTCAATACATGAATTTACCTTTGCAATAATGCAGTTTATTCAAGCTCATCAAATATGGGCATTGCCAATTATTTTTTTATTGGCATTTGGCGAATCTTTAGCCATTATTTCATTGATTGTGCCAGCAACAGCAATTTTATTGGGTGCAGGCGCTTTAATTGGTACTGGTGTTATCTCATTTATTCCGGTATTAATAGCTGCATCGCTAGGCGCTGTGATTGGTGATTGGCTCTCTTATTGGTTAGGTAAGCATTATCACAAACAAGTAATCGCTTCTTGGCCATTAAGTAAGTATCCAAAATTGGTTTATCGTTCTGAACAATTTTTTCAACGCTATGGCGCTTTAGGGGTTTTTGTTGGTCGATTTTTTGGACCATTTCGAGCAATAGTGCCGTTGATTGCTGGCACAATGCATATGCCAGCAACTAAGTTTAATTTAGCCAATATATCTTCTGCGCCAATTTGGGCATTTGTGTTATTAGCGCCAGGTGCATTTGGTGTACCTTGGTTAGAAACGCTTTTCGGTTAAAGCGTGCCAACGGTATAACTACGGCGTCCACTTTTACGACCAAGCGCTTCCAAATTGGTTTGTAATGGTGGAAATGGTAATTTTAAATCATGCTGACGATAAGCTTCTAAGATTAATTTATGAATTGCTGTTCGTAAAAGCATTCGATGCCCCATTTCGGCTGCAAACACTCGCAGTTCAAATAATTGTATTCCTTCTTGAATATCGACTAAAAAGACTTGCGGTTCGGGATCGTTTAACACATATTCACATTCGATACAGGCTTGTTGTAATAGGTTTATTACCAAATCACTATCAGCATCAATAGTTGCAGGGATAGTTAACACAATACGGGTAATTGAGTCTGATAACGACCAGTTAACTAATTGTTCAGTGATAAAAGCTTTATTCGGCATGACGATTTCTTTGCGGTCCCAGTCAACAATAGTAATTGCGCGCGTGTTAATTTTAGTGATATTACCGGTTAAATCACGAATGGTGACGGTATCCCCAATTCTGACCGGCTTTTCAAACAAAATGATTAAGCCAGAAATAAAGTTAGCAAAAATTTCTTGTAGACCAAAACCTAAACCAACACCTAATGCAGCAATAAGCCATTGTATTTTTGACCAATCAATCCCAATAAATGAAAATGCAATCATACAACCGATCATTAGAATAATATATTTAGAAATTGTTGAGATAGCATAACCGGTGCCCGGTGCTAAATCTAAATGTTGTAAAATGCCTAATTCGAGTAATGCTGGTAGGTTTTTAACGGCTTGCACGGTAATTGTCATGACTAAAATGGCAATACATACCGCACCAAGGGTAATATATTGTTCGATTTCAACGCCATTGACAATGGTGCTTGTACCCCAAAGTTTAATATTATTCATGAAGGCAAATGCCGAATGTAGTTCAGACCAGAGCAGTATCATACTAATTAAAGCAATCAGCATAATAATCGATCTAACTAATTGTAACGATTGTGCACTAATGACATCTAAGTTGATAACTGGCTCATCGACACCTTCATTCACCGATGTTAACTCTTCTTCGTGTCCTTTCGCGCGTTGCATGCGCTCCAATCGGCGTTGTTTGTCTCGTTCAAATTCAATACGACGTTTTTGGATCCACATCCAACGTCGAATCATAAAATAGATAACTAATAAACCAAACCAGATAATAACCGATGCTTCAAGTCGACCTAATAAAACTTGCGCTGTAGATAAATAACCTAAGCAAGCCGCAATAATAGCTAACCAAGGCGCACTTAATAAAATAAACCAAAGAATGTGACTTAATAAGTTATCGCCCGATCCCTTTTTATCAATATAAAGAGGCACGCCCGCTCGATGAATTGAGTTAGTCATAAATACTAAAGCAAAGCAGAGAATAATGAAAGCTGTTCGTCCTATAGTGGCGGCAAATTGGCGGTTGTTAAACTGATCAAAACTCATGACAATCATAACAAGTGGAATCACTACCCAAACCGAAAGTTGATAGTATTTCATTGCTTCTCGAACACTTGATTTGGACCAGCCAAAGTGGGTAATAAATAGACCATTTTGTTCTGCAAAATGTGCAGTAATAATAAAGACCCATAAAATAGGCGCAGCAGCATTTACCCCATAACCCAGCGCTACTGCGACAGGGTAATCCCAGTTAATTTGCAGTGCATAACCAAAAACAGCCCATAAAATAGGTACAGGCAGCGCCATAATTAGCGAATAAATAATCACTTTTAATGTTAAAGAATAACTATCTTGCGTTACTTTACCCACGCGTGAGGCGGATTTGTTTAAAAATGCATAATATTTTGTGCGCATTTTAAAATGAGTAACCACAAATAGCATTGCTAAAATCAATAAAAATAATGGTTTAGGTGTTGTTAATACTTCACAACTGGCATTATATAGCTGAGTTAAGGTATCGATTGAAAAAATGACATAAACAACATCTTTGGCCAAATTAACTGGGAATTTAAGTGAAATAGGATTAACATCAGCCACCCAGAAGAAATAGCGGTGTGCCGCGTCATTGACTTCGTCAATTGCATTGGTTAATTGTTTATTTGAAATTTTTAATTTCGTTAACTCTAAAATAGTGGTATCAGTACCCGAAATTAATGTTTTAAGTAATTCGCTTTGTTCGCGTAACAAGCGTCGGTACTGTGTAGCGAGTTTTACACTATTAAGTGGGCTACTTAAAGTTGGATAGTTGTCTAATGCGGTTAACGTATTGGAGTAATTAAGCTGTTGGACTTTTGCTTCGGCGATTTCAGCATCAAGCGGTTGAGACTTGGGTTTTTCGGGTAAACGCAGTAGCTGTTGGCGAAGGGTTTCGCCAAGCGCGGTTGAAAAACTTAACCATTCACCTTGTTCAGCCAGTGTCGCTAACGTATTTTGTACATGTGAAATTTGCGTGGTAATGTTATTTTGTTCATTAATGATGCTGGTTAAATGCGATTTTTGAAACTCCATATTTTGACGAAGTTCATCGTTTTTATCACTTAATTGATTCACAACTTGTGATAGCTCTTCTTCATTATCAATAGTTAAAATTGCTTGTTCAGCAGAAGTTAAAGAAGATAACAACAATAATACAAAACAGCAAAAACCACGCATCCACATAATGTTAGATCCTTTCCGCTAGCTTTTGACCAACACGCGTTATGTCACCAACTTTAAGATGACTGTCAAATGCAATAGCATTAGATGCAAACAAGGTGATGACAGTCGAGCCTAATTTAAAACAGCCCATATCTTGTCCTTTAGTTAATTTCACTTCGCCAGCATAGGTCCAACGTTTCATAATGCCTTCGCGAGGAGGCGTGATACAGCCTTCCCATTCCACTTCAATACTACCAACAATCGTTGCACCAATTAAAATTTGCGCCATCGGTCCAAATTCGGTTTCAAATAGACAAATAACGCGCTCATTACGTGCAAAAATATTTGGTATACTTTCGGTTGTTGCTTTGCTGACCGAAAACAACGAACCTGGTACATAAATCATTTCACGTAAAATGCCATCACAAGGCATGTGAAAGCGATGGTAATTTTGAGGTGATAAGTAAGTTGTAGCATAAGCGCCATCTTTAAAAAACTTGATCATATCTGGATGACAAGCCAATAATGATTCTAAAGAATAAAAATGCCCTTTAGCTTGTAATAATAAATTATCTTGAATGACACCAAATTGGCTTATCACACCATCGGCAGGCATGACAATAGAATTCGCCGCTGAATCGATAGGGCGGGCCTCGTCTTTTAGCTCACGAGCAAAAAAATCATTAAAAGTTTTATATTCTTTTACATCACTAATTTTGGCTTCACTTAAATCAACTTTATACAGTTTACTAAAGCCTAAAATCATCCATGTTGTCACTTTTCCTAAATGCTTATTAGCAAGCCAACCAAATATCAGGGTTAATAGCTGTTTAGGTAGTAAATATTGAATAATTGCTTTTAACTGATTAAACATAGGTTACTCTCAAATTATGTTATAAATGCGCCATTATACCAATAATTATTAAGAATGTATAAAACCAGCATAAATCGATAATTTGTGCGGTAGATCACACTGAGTTTAAGAATTTTGCCAACACTAATAAAACAGTGGCAATCAATTGAAAGAATTTATGTTATACGTTATTTACACTGTGCCCGTTAGCAATAATGGGGATAGTGATAATGGCTGATAGATATATTGCCGCAATAGATTTAGGTGCTTCAAGTGGACGGGTCATGTTGTCTTGTTATCAAGCGAACAATCAACATTTAACCCTTCAAGAAGTGCATCGATTCAAGAATGATTTTAAATCACTGGATGCCAATTTTTGTTGGGATCTTAATTATATAGAGCATGAAATCATTACCGGTTTGAACAAAATTATTCAACAAGGTATTAAGCTTGATAGTATCGGCATTGATACTTGGGGCGTGGATTATGTATTGCTTGATAAACATGGACAAGTTGTTGGCCCGACTTATGCTTACCGCGATCATCGTACCGATAATATTATGTCACAAGTTCAATCAGAGCTTGGAATTGAGAACATCTACCAAAAAACCGGTATTCAATTTTTAACTTTCAATACCCTTTATCAGCTTAAAGCGATGATGAGGGACAATCCAACTTGGTTATCGCAAGTCACGGATTGGGTGATGATACCCGATTATTTAATTTTTCGTTTAACTGGCAAGTTAAACCGTGAATATACCAATGCAACAACAACACAACTGGTTAATGTGACAACGCGTGATTGGGATCAGCAATTGCTCGATTACTTAGGTGTGCCGCGGAAATGGTTTGGCGATATTACCATGCCCGGTAATAAAGTCGGTTATTGGCAAAGTCCGAATGGCGATAAAATTCCGGTTATTGCTATAGCCAGTCATGATACGGCAAGTGCAGTGATTGCCGCTCCCATAACGGATAAACAAAGCGCTTATTTGTGTTCGGGGACTTGGTCTTTAATGGGCATCGAGTCAAATCATTCATACACTGATGCCCAAGCTTTAAGCGCTAACATCACCAATGAAGGTGGAGTTGATGGGCATTATCGCGTCTTAAAAAACATTATGGGTTTGTGGCTATTTCAGCGTGTTTGCCTAGAACATAACATCTATAACATTAGTCACATTATTGAATCAGCAAAGCAAGAACAACCCTTTACCTATGTGATTAATCCTAATGATGATAGGTTTTTAAATCCCGCGTCCATGACCGAAACACTAAAACAGGCCTGCCTCGAAAAATATGCGCACGCGCCTGAACGTTTATCACAATTAGTACGCTGCATATTTGATAGTTTAGCTACTTTATATTGTGATGTGATTGCAGAATTATCCACCCTTATTCAGCAACCAATTAATACCTTACATATTGTTGGTGGTGGTTGCCAAAATACTTTTCTCAATCAGTTATGTGCCGATCTTTGTCATATCACTGTGACCGCAGGTCCTATTGAATCGTCAGCCTTAGGTAATGTCGGATACCAATTAATTTCGTTAGGGGCTATCGATGATGTTAAGCGCTTAAGACAGATTATCTCGCACAATTTTGATACCCAATATTATTATCCACAAAATAGTTAATTTAAAATTTACGTAATTTATTAAGGAGTTACTAATGAGTACAGTTGAAAATGCCTATCAAAGTGCTAAAGCAAGATTTGCCGAAATAGGGGTAGATACCGATGCCGCTTTAGCTAAAATGGCTAAATTACCAATTTCAATACATTGCTGGCAAGGTGATGATGTTACCGGGTTTGAAAAACAAGAAGGTGAGTTAACGGGCGGTATCCAAGCGACAGGTAATTATCCGGGCAAAGCACGTAATGCAAGTGAACTTAGAGCCGATTTAGATAAAGCCTTTAGCTTAATTCCGGGACCAAAACGATTAAATCTACATGCGTCATATTTAGAAGCCGATCACAAAGTCGATCGCAATGAAGTAAAACCGGAACACTTTGCAAATTGGGTGAGCTGGGCTAAAAAGCAGCACATTGGTTTAGATTTCAACCCAACTTATTTTTCTCATCCATTAAGCAATGAAGGCACGTTAACGCATGTTGATGCAAAAATTCGCCAATTTTGGATTGAACATGGTAAAGCGTGTCGTAAAGTTTCTGAATATTTTGGTAAAGAGCTTGGTACGCCATCGGTCATGAACATTTGGTTACCGGATGGCATGAAAGATATTACCGTCGATAAATTTGCGCCAAGACAACGTTTATTAGAATCGTTAGATGAAATTATCAGTGAAAAAATCGACCCCAAATATCATATTGATGCAGTAGAAAGCAAATTATTTGGTATTGGACTTGAATCTTATACTGCTGGTTCAAATGAATTTTATCTCGCTTATGCTACATCACGTAAAACTGCACTCTGTTTAGATGCGGGGCATTTTCATCCAACAGAAGTCATTTCAGACAAAATTTCTGCCGTTATGCCATTTGTTGAACACCTATTACTGCATGTAAGCCGCCCTGTACGTTGGGATAGTGATCACGTCGTACTTTTCGATGATGAAACCCAAAATATTGCCAGTGAAATCATTCGTAATAATTTATTTGATCGAGTTCATATCGGCTTGGACTTTTTTGATGCATCAATCAACCGTATCGCCGCTTGGGTAATTGGTACTCGCAATATGAAAAAATGCCTATTAAAAGCATTATTAGAACCCACAGCGCAACTCAAACAATTTGAACGTGAACGAGACTTTACTTCCCGACTAGCATTACTCGAAGAACAAAAATCTTTACCTTGGCAAGCAGTTTGGGACAAATATTGCCAACAAAACGGCGTACCAGTTGGACGTGCTTGGCTTGATGAAGTTCGTCAATATGAGCAACAAGTATTAACTCAACGATAAAAGGTGAAAACAATGCAACAGATTCTATCTTCTTGGTTTGTGCAAGGCATGATCAAAGCAACGTACGACATGTGGTTAAAAGGTTGGGATGAACGTAATGGTGGTAACGTAAGCTTACGATTGTTAGACACCGATGTCGTTTCATTTCAAGGTGACTTTTATGCTAATCCAAGGCACGTATCATTAACACAAGATGTGACTAAGTTAGCCAATCAATACTTTATTGTGACAGGCTCTGGAAAATTTTTCCGAAATGTCATTTTAGATCCCGCTGATACCTTAGCTATTGTCAAAATCGATGAGCAGGGTAAGGGCTACTATATTATGTGGGGGTTGATTAATGGTGGTTTGCCCACTTCTGAGCTAGCCGCTCACTTACAGTCTCACATTGTTCGCATGGAAAAAAGCCAAGGTAAAGATCGCGTGATCATGCATTGTCATGCAACCAATTTAATTGCATTAACCTATGTTTTAGAGCTCGATACCGCAGTTATTACCCGTTTACTATGGGAAATGAGCACTGAATGCTTGGTTGTCTTTCCTGATGGTGTCGGTGTTGTGCCTTGGATGGTGCCAGGAAAAGATGAAATTGGTTATGCAACAGCACAACAAATGGCAAAACACACATTGGTTTTATGGGCTTTTCATGGTGTTTTCGGTACTGGCCCTACATTGGATGAAGCCTTTGGCCTTATTGATACAGCAGAAAAATCAGCAGAAGTATTAGTTAAAGTTTTATCAATGGGTGGTAAACGACAAACTATTACAACCGAGCAATTTAGACTGTTGGCACAGCGCTTTGATGTCAATCCAATTGAGGAAGCATTAAAACCTTAGTTAGGTTTAGCTCAGAATATATTAAATTATATTCTAAACATATAAGGACACATATATGGGTAGTTCAATTATTTTAGGTATTTTTTGGCACTTTGTCGGTGCTACATCGGCCGCTTGCTTTTATGCACCATTGAAAAAAGTCAAAAATTGGTCATGGGAAACAATGTGGTCAATTGCGGGTATTTTTTCATGGATTATTTTACCTTGGTCTATAAGTTACTGTTTATTGCCTGATTTTTGGGGATATTATGGTAGTTTCAGTTCAGATATATTAATTCCTGTTTTTCTATTTGGTGCAATGTGGGGAATTGGTAATGTCGGCTATGGACTGACTATGCGCTATTTGGGTATGTCCATGGGAATAGGTATTGCAATTGGCATTACCTTAATTGTTGGTACGTTAATGACGCCGATATTACAAGGTAAATTTGGTGAACTTATCGCTTCAACCGGCGGCAAAATGACACTACTAGGCGTAGTTGTCGCTGTTATTGGGGTAGCCATTGTTACTTATGCGGGACTTTTAAAAGAAAAAACATTAGGCGTACAGGTAGCGGATTTTAATCTACGCAAAGGACTATTATTAGCGGTAATGTGTGGGATTTTTTCTGCCGGTATGTCTTTTGCCATGAGCGCCGCGGTACCTATGCATACTAAGGCTGCTGAATTAGGTGTTTCTCATCTGTATGTTGCGTTACCTAGTTATGTAGTCATCATGGGTGGTGGCGCGATAGTTAATCTCGGTTTTTGTATTTCCCGCCTCTGTTTTAAAAAAGAACTGTCATTCAAACAAGATATCTCGGTTGCTAAATCGTTACTCATTAGCAATGCATTGTTTGCCATTTTGGGCGGTGCAATGTGGTATTTTCAATTCTTCTTTTATGCATGGGGCCATGCCAATATTCCAGCAGAATATGGCTTTATGAGTTGGATGTTACATATGAGCTTTTATGTGCTCTGTGGTGGTATTGTTGGTTTAGTTTTAAAAGAGTGGTTTGGCACAGGAAAGAAACCAGTAAAAGTATTATGTATAGGTTGCTTAGTTATTATTTTGGCTGCCAATATCGTTGGTTTAGGCATGGCAAATTAATTGAAAGGAAAACAGATTATGGCTTATAGAATGATTTTAAATGAAACCTCTTATTTTGGTGCAGGGTCAATCCAACATATCGTTGATGAGATTAAAAAACGTGGTTTTAAAAAAGCATTGGTGGTTACTGACAAAGATCTAATCAAATTCAAAGTAGCAACAAAAGTAACAAAATTATTAGATGACAATGGTTTTGCTTATCAAATATTTGATGAAGTCATGCCAAATCCAACTATCGGAATTGTTAAAAAAGGGGTAGACATTTTTAAACAGTCAGGTGCTGATTATTTAATCGCTATCGGTGGCGGATCTCCACAAGATACAGCCAAAGCCATTGGTATCATTATTAATAATCCTGAATTTGCTGATGTGCGAAGCTTAGAAGGCGTTGCACCAACTAAAAAACCTGCGGTTCCAACGATAGCCATACCAACAACAGCCGGTACCGCTGCTGAAGTGACTATTAACTACGTCATTACCGATGAAGAGAAAAAACGTAAATTTGTTTGCGTTGACCCTCATGATATTCCGGCTGTTGCAATCATAGATTCAGATATGATGACAAGCATGCCAGCAAGTTTAAAAGCAGCGACTGGGGTAGATGCACTCACCCATGCCATTGAAGGTTATATTACTAAAGGGGCTTGGGAACTTTCTGATATGTTTCATTTAAAAGCCATTGAGGTAATAGCACGCTCATTACGTGACTCAGTAAAAGGGATTGCAAAAGGTTCAGAAGATATGGCATTAGGTCAATATATTGCTGGTATGGGTTTTTCAAATGTGGGATTAGGTTTAGTCCATGGAATGGCACACCCGCTTGGTGCTTTTTATAGTACCCCGCATGGCGTTGCTAATGCCGTATTGCTACCGCATATCATGGCTTACAATGCCGAATTTACTGGCGATAAATATCGTGATATTGCTAAAGCAATGGGGGTCGCAGGCACTGAAAAAATGACAATAGCGCAGGCCAGGCAGGCTGCTGTTGATGCAGTAAAACAGCTTAACAAAGATGTCGGTATTCCAGAAACATTGAAAGATATTGGCGTTAAACTCGAAGACATTCCAGCACTAGCACAAGCTGCCTTTGATGATGTGTGTACCGGTGGTAATCCACGTGAAACTAATGTTCACGAAATTGAACAACTCTATCAGGCTATTTATTAATGATAAGTTGCCGATTTGAAATTATGAAATAGGTTAGTCAATATTATATCGACCTATTTCATATGTAATGCTTAATAAGAAGGAATGGCTATGTTAAGAAAAGCTTCAATCATGCAGGTTAATCCTGATAAACATGCGGAATATAAAAAACGGCACGATGAAATTTTTCCGGAATTAGTGAAAGAGTTAAAAGCACATGGCGCACATAATTATTCGATTTTTCTCGATGCAAAGCGCAATCTTTTATTTGCTTACGTTGAAATTGAATCAGAAGAGCGTTGGGATGCTATTGCCAATACGGCTGCTTGCAAAAAATGGTGGGCATTTATGCAAGATATCATGCCAAGTAATGCTGATAACAGCCCAATAAGTGAAGCACTTTTACCTGTGTTTTATCTTGAATAAAAATGGACTCTCTTTTATAAAATTAAAAGAGAGTATTTACCTTCATTAACGTTTATTGGTTTTATTTCTAAATTTTGCTCGATATTGTGACGGTGTCTGCTTGGTTTCTTTTTTAAATACGACTGAAAAATAGTTACTATCATCATAACCACATTCAGCCGAAATCATACTAATTGAGTATGGCGTGTTACGCAGTAATGACATCGCTGTACACAAGCGCCGCTTTTGTAGATATTCATAAATTGTCATGCCTGTTTGACTTTTAAATAAACGGCTAAGTGATCTTGCGGCAATATGATTTTGCTTACAAAATATGTCTAAATTAAATGGCGTAGCTATGCTATTGTGCAGTACGGTAAATAATAAATCCAATTGATGAGTTGCGGTTGGTGATTGAGTATTAGGCATTTGCTTAATACGATCTAATAAAATGACTAACTGTAAAAATAGTGCTTCGGCCAGATGCACGGAAGCTAAATTATTTTTTTTTGATTCAATCGCGAGCTGTTCAATTAAAGGGGAGACCATTTTAATTAAAGAAGGTTTAATACGCCAGCCTCGCTCGGTATGCTTGGCATTTTGTTTTGGCAAATATTGTTCAATGATTGATGATAAAAATAAGGCATCTCGTAAATATAAAATATTGTCGAGTTTTAGATTATTTACCGACTCATAACCATGAACATCTTTAGGGTTTATATATAAAATATCACCACTAGTGATTGGGTAAATATAATCATTCCAGTGATGTAATCCATTACCCGAACAGACAATGACAATTTCGTGAAAGTCATGGTCATGCAACGGAAAGGGGTGTTGATGATCTCTTTTTTCGACAGTCACAGTATTGATATCTGCAATAAAATAATCTTGTCTAAATAAATGCAAATAGTGATTCATAAGCTGTTCCTGCCGTATAGATTTACCAATCAATGATAACGTTTCTCTGGATAATTACGTAATATTTGTGGTCCAAAAGTAAACTCCTGTTTAAAACAAGTCGAAAAATAAGCACTATCATTAAATCCACATTCTTGCGCAATGTCTGTGATGGTTTTGTCGGTCTGAATTAATTGTGTATAGGCATCAGCCAAACGTAATTTTATAAGGTATTTTTGCGGAGTTATGCCTAATTGATTTTTCACATGGCGGTGGAAAGAGCGTAATGATAATGAAAATTGCTCGGTTACCTTATGCCAATCAATCGGTTCTTTGAAATGGATTTGTAAATAGCGTAATAGCTGTTTGACTCGGTTATCACTGCTGCCCGTGCCTTGATTTACATATTGATTTTGTTTGAATAATAGTAATAATTGTAAAAAAAGGCTTTCTTGCAAAGCATCGCTTTGCACTGATACTTGATTCAATTGCGCTAAAATGGTTTGTATATTTTTGTCACAATTTTTATCAAAAAAGAAGTGAGATTGGCACAAATCTTGATTCGGAATCAATTCATTAATGCCATTGATGAAATGAAAATTGTCCGGATCTCTAAATAAAATATTCGTTAAATGTAAATTATTTACGTTTTCGTATAAATGGCAATCACTAGCGTGAATATAAAACATCATACCCGGATAAAGATCGAATAATCGACCGTTTAAAATATGCTTGCCATTACCTTTTGTGACAATGACTATTTCATTAAAATTATGTGTATGTTCAGGGTACACAGGTTGGGGCTCTCGAGGCTCTATAGTGATATTTTGCTGACTAGAAGCAAAAAAATCTTTATCGAGTAACTTCTGTATCATGCGCGATCCTCACTTTATTGCAAATCACTCAAGCCTCATTCTAAAAAGGAAAAGTGTATCTGACCTTCAAAATTCGGACATGGTAAATCTTTTTTTGGCTGTAATTTATAGTAACTTAAGACTTTTTATTAAAATTGTGCGAAGACTCACATTTTTACTCGGCGAATGTGACAAATTCAATGGGCAAAGTTTACTAACTGTATAACCGTTTTTTGTTACTGAGTATTAGGTAAAGCTAGCTTGTTATTTTTCATTTTTACGTTCACCTGATGGCTTAATACTAAAACTTTTTTATAAAACTTTTGAAATGTATATTGTTGGCAAATCTACATAACAATAAAATTTCGTTAATAGCCATCTCACTGACTTGTATTTTTAGCTTTGTAGATAATAATTTTAAACGCTTAATATACTGTTTGGATGTTAAGGTTGAGGCCTGTTTGATATGGCGACAACTTATGTGAAGTGGCAGCTCTGTTTAGTCAAAATCAAACTTGATTAAGTAAACATTGATTACAATAGCAATAAAAAGCATTTGGAATAATATTGGCATTGGTTATATTTACGCCGATAACGATATCCCCAAACTTTTTACAGCAAATTATAACGAAGAAAGTAAAATTTATGCTAAAGGCAAATAAAAATGACATCCCATTAATGCATCTTATTTGATTCCTAATATGGGTGTTATGTACAATTTTACCTTTATTTAGACGGTTATTGCTTGCCGTTAAAACGCGATGAAAAACACGGTAACAGTAACAATAACCGTTATAGATCAAGATGATACTTTGACTAGTTTTCTAAACTTGAGTGATGAATTACACCAGATAATTTTTATTATCTGGTGTTGACTCTGTCAATGACAACCTAATGCTATTACGCTAGTTATTGTTATAACCCAGTATACATAATCTATCATTCCTTCATTTTATAATTTGCTATGTTTAGCAAAATAGCAACATTAGCGATATTTTGTGTCATGTTAGAGAAAAAATATCAAATTATTGATGATAAACACCGGAATCAATATGCTAATTGACCATTTCATATAACCAAAAAAGCTTGGCATATTAATTTGCTGTTGTGTTGCTATACTTTTGACCATAAAGTTAGGTGCGTTACCTATGTAGCTAAGCGCTCCCATAAACACCGATCCCATTGATATGGCTAATAGTGTTTTTGCCATGGTGGTCATTAACGTCATAGCATCGCCTGATGCTAGATTGAAAAACACCAAATAAGTCGGTGCATTGTCTAAAAAGCCCGAGAGTAATCCCGCAAACCAAAAATACAAACTATTAATTGGCTGTAGATGGTCGTTGTTAACGAGCGTTACAATTGCCGCCAATGCGCCATTACTGCCCGCGCGTAGAATAGTTAACACCGGTACAATCGTAATAAAGATACCAATAAACAATTTACCCACTTCAATAATGGGATCCCAATTAAATTCATTACCCGCACGAACTTGCTTGGGTGTGATCATGACAGAAGTAACTGTAATGATTAACAGTAACAGATCCCGCACCAAATCAGGTAGGGCAATTGAGGTCGCTAAAATAGTAAAAGTGATTGAAGACTGCCAAATCCCCGACATCAATACACAAATAATTATGGCTACCAATAAAAAAATGTTTGTTATACCGTAGAGTTTAAACGGTTGAGTAGGTTTAGTCTTTATGTTTGACGATTGACCATATTGCTGGCGAAAGTAATAACTGTCGATAATATAGAAAATTATCAATAATAAAATCGTCGTCAATAATACCGGACAAAACATATGTTTAACAGTCCAAAAAAAATCAACCCCTTTTAAAAAACCAATAAATAACGGTGGATCACCTAATGGCGTTAATCCTCCGCCAATGTTAGCAACAAGAAAGATGAAAAAGATAATAATATGAACAGATTGATTACGATAACGATTAGCTCTAATTAAAGGACGAATCATTAACATTGCCGCACCTGTAGTGCCCATAATTGAGGCTAATATCGTGCCGATTGCTAACAATACAACATTCAATTTAGGCGTACTAATCATATCACTTTTAATCAACACCCCACCCGATACAGTAAACAGGGCAAGTAGTAAAACGATAAAAGGAATATACTCTTCTAATATTGCATGAGCAGTTAGATTGAGGGTAGTTTGCATACCGAATGAATAAATGGCAGCAACTATAAACAGTGTCGTCCAAAAAATAATAATTTTGCCGTAGTGATAGTGCCATAATCGCGCTAAAAATAGTGGACATAAAGCAATCGAAAGCAAAATACCAATAAAAGGTACAGCCCAAACCAAGCTTAACTGTTCACCGTTAAATTCGGAAGCATAGAGATCAAAAGAGCTAACTAACAATAAGCTAAAAGGTACACAGAATAATTTGAATGGGATTCTCATGGCATGTCCGTTTGGATTAAAAGTTGAAAATTATAACAAATATCAATGCGTTTTCGAATGGAATGTGTAAAGTCATTATTGAATCTCATAATAACAAGGTTTCATTAAATCTATAGCAGTTAATCACGATTAAATGCAATCATAATGTGGGGTTCTTTAGTATATTGATGATTAATTTTGCACAAATGTTAAGTACAGTAGCAGCAAAACAGACAAAGGTATGCGTTAGAAGTTACTAATAGACAAAACGGTGAATCTACTAAAGGTTACATTAGATAGTATTGTTTATAGTGAAACAAGCAACATTATCAATACTGATAGAGTTAAACCATCGAATGACGAGTTAGACCAGCCAGTTTTACAATTAAGAATTTTTAATATAATTTGTTGGATAACAAAATAACTAGCGTTAATAAAATGGCAATTAGATACCACTCAATCATTTTAGACTAGTTGTATTTGTTTGAAATACCATGATGAAGGGGCAACGTTTTTGCTAATAACACAAAAATATAGGCTGTGGTGGTAATTATTTTATGCTGATATTTGTAGCAATGACCACGTAAGTGAAGATGAATATTCTAAGTAAACTAGGTTAAGTGTTTTTACTTTTCCTTATTAGGTGCAAAACCTTTATAATAGACAGCCTTTTTATTGTTGGATAGAACATGCAAAAACAGTCGAACTTAGCAAACAAAACTGCTTTACATCAACGAAATAAACATCGCCATGGCTATGACTTTTTAGCGCTATGCCAAACGTTACCTGATTTCACACCGTACGTTAAACCCAATCAATACAATAATTTATCGATCGATTTTGCTGATCCAATGGCAGTCAAATTGCTAAATAAAGCACTGTTATTACATTATTATCAACTGAGCAATTGGGATATTCCCAATGATTATCTTTGCCCACCCATTCCAGGGCGAGCAGATTATATTCATTATCTAGCCGACTTACTTGCTCATGATAACGACGATAAAATCCCTTTAGGTAAACAGATCCGTGTTCTTGATATTGGTGTAGGGGCAAATGTAATTTATCCCATTATTGGTCGGGCTGAATATAATTGGTCATTTGTGGGGAGTGATATCAACCCAATGTCAATCAAGGTTGCAAAGCTTATCATTCAATCTAACCCATTATTAAATGGTTTAATTGATTGTCGATTACAACGTGATACCTCAGCAATTTTTAGGCAAATTATAAAGCCGAAAGAATTTTTTATGTTAACTATGTGTAATCCACCTTTTCATGATTCGGCACAAGCCGCACTGGCGAGTAACCAAACTAAGCTCAAAAAGTTAGGTAAATGGCAATATTCAAAATCTAATCCTGCGCTTAATTTTGGTGGTCAGCAGACCGAATTATGGTGCAAAGGGGGTGAAAGTGCTTTTATTACCAATATGATCAAAGAAAGTACACAATATAAACAGCAATGTTTATGGTTTACGTCGTTGGTTTCTAAAAAAGAGTCACTCAAGGTGCTTAATAAGCAATTAATGACGGTTAAACCTGCTGAAGTCAAAATTATTCCAATGGCGCAAGGACAAAAGAGTAGTCGTTTTATTGCATGGAGTTTTTTCCAGCAAGATAAAAGGCAAGCGATTATCCAAAACCATTATGAAAATAGTGAAGGTATAAAATAAAAAGCTTTTTCTTAACTACCTATTTTTAATGATGATTTTTATTATTTATTTGTTGTTATTTGCCATTTTCAATGTTCCCTTTAAAAGGCAACAACTTTTTTCAATAAAATAGAGGTTTTTATTCATTTAGCGTGTAACAAAATGCCAGACACGTTTACTGTAATTTTTATGTAAAAAATTTCATCCAATTGATTAATAATACTATTTTTACGTTTGATTATTCTGTAATCTATTTTTTTTTGATGAATAGTCATTTATACTTGTTACGCTTTTATATTTTGTATCGAAATTGAGTTTTTTGTTGTTTAGATAGTCACTATCACGAATAAATTAAGCGGTTTCAAAGGAGATACAATATGTCTGAAGTAGTCTTCTGTAAAAATTATCTGTCTTTTGCTAACACCAAACATTATTTAATTTTTTTTTTAATTCGCATTAATCAATTTTATTGTTCTTCTATTACTATTAAATCAGTTTCAGCAATTGTTGTTTATTGGTTATTTGTGTATAGTAATCCTGTCAATGCATTATCGGCTTCGACTGAAAATGCTATTCATGGTCATGCGCCTTATTTAACGTTTGACAATGGAAAAACTAAAGTGGTAAGTGTTGAAGGGTTACTGGGTTTACAGCTATCTGACGGTCGTAGTTTTATTGCCGCTGGTGGACAAAGTGATTTGTATCCCAATGCAATTATCGATGATTCAAGCCAAGAATCACCCATTGATTTGTTGAGTGATGATGATACATTTTTGAGCATTAAAACCTTGGTACCGTTAGTCAATAATAGTAGTTATCCAAGTATTTCATTGAGTAATCTTCTTGCATCTTCTGATAATTATTGGGGAGATGAAGATGGTGATGCATCACCAAATGCAACCGGTAATTTGATGGTTAAATGGTTAGATGCCAATAACAACGATATTACTACGCAAGTCAAAAATAACCCCAATGCTCAATTAACCGGATGCGATTCACCTTATAAGTTAACGATTACATCTAATGGTGGTCAATTATTCACGCAATATGGTATACCTAATGTGACAGATTTTAGTGGTGCTAAGCATACCTATTATTTTAATCGTAAAATTGATACGCCGTATGTATGTTATGTTCAACCCAATGTTTGGTATGATGGACGTCATTATCCTGATGCAGATGGTCCTGATTGGATCAGAAGCCGAGGATTTAAAGTGCAAGATATCAGTAATCCGGATTTAAATTTTCCCACGACAGGTTTAAATGGTCTAAATTTTTATTTGATATTAGGCGGGGTTACACCTGAACAAGTCATCACTGCAAATACTCAAGATGGTCAAACTGTTTACCCTGTCAATGGTGGGAGTAAAGTCACCATTTCATTAAAATCCGAACAAACACCAGGTTGGGATAATTCACCCAAAGTGTTAGCATTAAAAGTGGTTTTAAATGGTCCGAATGAAAATTCCACTGATACTTCATTTAGCCCTGTTCTGTTTAAGATTTATGCAGACAGTGAACGAAAGCAATTATTATACAGTTTTAATATTGATAGATGGTATATCGCCAGTTCAAATGATGCAACATCTAATGATGATGTTCAGCGCTTTTGTGACAATTTGGGTAATGGTTATCGATTCCCGAAAGTCAATGATTTAACTAACGCTAATGGCAAAGGTTGGCATGGCGGAATTAATGGTCGCAATATTAATAATTATCGTCGGCAAATAAGCTATAAAGATGCAAGTGGTAAATGGATTGGTGGCATTTTTAATGAATGGGGATCTTCTTATCAACTTTATTATCCAACAAGTGATTGGCATACTTCAACGCAATCCTACTATTGGGCATTATCCGATGATGCCAGCATACAATATGCGGTTGGTTCTGATGTGGGTGATATCGATTCAGATTCTACAGCAGGTAAAATGGTTTGTGTTAATCCTTAATTTAAAAAATAATTATAAAAATAATTTTAATATTCATAGCGCTAAACATATAGCTTAAAGGCGCTGATTAAATAGCACATTATGTATCTTTTCTACACGATTTAGTAATTATAAAATAATCGCGATTAATTTAAAGTTAAATTAAATATAGGTAGGGAAGATAAAATGAACGGAAATGAAAAAACAGCATTGATTGAACAACTGCAAACTATTGTTGGCAAAAAATATACGTTAACAAACCCTAATCGGACGTTGCCTTATCGTCAAGGTATTCGTTTTGGTGAAGGTGATGCATTAGCAGTTGTATTACCTGGCACATTAGTTGAGCAATGGCAAATATTAAAAGCATGTGTTGCCGCTGATGTGATTGTTATTACGCAATCGGCCAATACTGGCTTAACAGGGGGGTCAACCCCAGATGGCAATGATTATGATAGACCGGTTGTAATTGTGAGTACTCGCCGTTTAGAAGGTATTCAAGTTATTGAAAATGGTGAACAGGTTGTTTGTTTACCGGGAAGTACATTATTCCGTTTGGAAAAAGAGTTAAAAAAATATAATCGAGGACCGCATTCAGTTATTGGTTCATCATGTATTGGTGCATCTGTCATGGGTGGGGTATGTAATAATTCTGGTGGTTCCCTGATTCAACGTGGTCCTGCTTATACCCAAATGGCTGTGTTTGCACAATTGGATGCGCAAGGACAATTACATCTTGTTAACCACTTGGGCATTGAACTGGGTGATGAGCCAGAAACCATTTTACGGAATCTAGAAAATCATACCTATACTGAAAAAGATATTAATCGTGATGCGGGCTTAGGTCATGATCATCATTATTGCGATCATGTTCGTGAAGTTGATGCCGATACACCTGCACGTTTTAATGCCGATCCAGCTCGCCATTATGAAGCTTCGGGCAGTGCAGGTCGCTTAATGGTTTTTGCCGTGCGTCTTGATACATTTCCATTAGAGAAGAAATCAGAAGTATTTTATATTGGTACTAATGACATTAATGAGTTAAATGATATCCGTCGTCATATTTTAAGTCAGTTTAAAACATTACCGGTATCAGGCGAATATATGCATCGAGTCGCATTTGATATTGCTGCGGTTTATGGCAAACCGACTTTTTTAGCTATTCAAAAATTAGGTACTGATACTATACCTCGCCTTTTTGCTTTTAAAAACTTTGTTGATCGTGTTACAGGTAAAATTCCATTCTTTCCGAAAAACTTTTCAGATCGTTTTTCAATTTTTGTTGCTAAATTTTTACCTAATCACTTACCGAAAACCATTCGAGACTACCGTGATCGCTATGAACATCATTTGATTTTAAAAATGGCAGATGACGGGATAGCCGAAGCTGAAGCATTTTTGAAATCGTATTTCCAAAATAAAAACGGAAGTTATTTTTTGTGTAATGCTAAAGAGGCTCAAGCAGCAATGTTACATCGTTTTGCAGCGGCAGGTGCAGCGACATCTTATCGAAATGTCCATAGTAAAACAGTGGAAAACATTGTAGCGTTAGATATTGCTTTGCGTCGTAATGATACAGATTGGTTTGAAACTTTGCCAAAAGACATTGATCAAAACTTTATCTATAAAATGTATTATGGGCATTTTTTCTGTTATGTCTTTCATCAAGACTATATTGCTAAAAAAGGCACAGATTGTGATAAAGTGAAGGAACAAATTTTAGCTTTACTTGATCAGCGAGGGGCACAATACCCAGCAGAGCACAATGTTGGTCACCTGTATCATGCTAATGCCGATTTGAAAAAATTCTATCAAGAGCTTGATCCGACTAATAGCCTCAATCCTGGTATTGGTAAAACTTCTAAGAAAAAATATTGGAAGTAACCCAATCTAAGCAATTGCCAGCTGATATAAGCTGGCAAAGCTCAGATGAAGATAATTTAATGCAAAATGATCAACTTTAGTCGCTTTAACTTAATCGGTTGGCAAGGTGAGATTACCAATATTAGGGGTGATCAAACAGATAATAATTATTTTATATTCTGTGATGAGTGAAGCTATATAAACAACTAGATAGATAATAAAAAGGGCAAGTTAGCCCTTTTTAATTTAAGAGCGCCAGTGTTAAAGCATTTTCTTTAATTGATACAACATCTCTAATGCTTGTTTTGGTGATAAGGCATCAGGATCGATGTGTTTCAGCGCTTGTTCAATTTCAGAAGGTTCACTTTCCGTCACAAAGCTAAGCTGCGATTGGTCAACATGGCTCTTTGCCGCTTGCTTCGAAATGACTTCGAGCTCTTTTAGCTTTTGTTTGGCGCGTTTTAATACTTGTTTCGGTACGCCAGCTAATCCGGCCACCGCAATACCAAAACTTTTACTGGCCGCACCTTCAGATACTTCGTGGATAAAGGCAACCGTGTTGTCATGTTCAATGGCATCAAAATGAATGTTATAAACGCCTTGCATATGCTCAGGCAACTGCGTTAACTCAAAGTAATGGGTAGCAAAGAGTGTCATCGCTTTGATTTGGTTTGCTAAGTTTTCAGCACATGCCCAAGCTAAGGACAATCCGTCATAAGTTGAGGTGCCACGTCCAATCTCGTCCATTAGAACAAGGCTTTGTTCAGTGGCGTTATGCATTATGTTAGCGGTTTCAGTCATTTCGACCATAAATGTTGAACGCCCCGACGCTAGATCATCCGATGCACCAATTCGGGTAAAGATGCGATCAACCGGTCCAATAATGGTTTTTGATGCTGGCACAAAACTACCTATGTAGCTCAGTAAAACAATTAATGCAGCTTGGCGCATATACGTGCTTTTACCACCCATATTCGGACCGGTGATAATGAGCAATCTTCTATCAGGGGAAAGCCGTAATGAATTAGCAATAAATGGCGTTTGCAATACTTGTTCTATAACGATATGGCGACCATTGATAATTTCAATACCTGCTTTTTCAGAAAATGTAGGGCATTGATAATTAAGCGTTAAAGCGCGTTCAGCTAAATTCGTTAAGACATCAAGTTCAGCGATAGCATCGGCACTAAGTTGCATTTCGGCAAGCTGTGGCATAAGTAAATCAAACAATTGATCATATAACTGTTTTTCAAGGGCTAGTGCACGACCTTTTGAGGTGAGGACTTTATCCTCATACTCTTTAAGCTCAGGAATAATGTACCGTTCAACATTTTTGAGCGTTTGGCGTCGGGTATAGTGAATTGGTGCTAAATGGCTTTGTCCTCGACTAATTTGAATATAGTAGCCATGTACAGCATTAAATCCGACTTTCAGTGTGTCGATACCTAAAGTTTCACGCTCGCGAATTTCCAGTTGTTCCAGATAATTTGTTGCACCATCTGCAAGATTGCGTAGTTCGTCAAGTTCGGTATTGTAACCGCTGGCAATGACGCCTCCATCACGAATAATGACAGGTGGAGTTTGGACAATTGCTCGCGTTAAAATAGATGCAATGTGATCAAATTGATTGATTTTAGCTCGCAAAGCAATTAAAGCTGGCGTATTCATTTGGCTTAATAACTGTTGCATTTGCGGCAGTAAGTTATAAGCATCACGCAAACGGGCAAAATCACGTGGGCGAGCTGTTCGTAGTGCAAGCCGCGCTAAAATACGCTCAAGGTCGCCAATGAGTTTTAATAATGGCTGAATATCATCAATATGATTTTGTAATTCACTGATTGCTTGTTGACGGTGTTGTAATACGTTTACGTCACGAATTGGGGCATGCAACCAGCGTTTTAACATGCGGCTACCCATTGGGGTTTGGGTTTTATCTAAAATTTCAGCCACTGTATTTTGTGTGCCACCCGATAAATTTTCAGTGATTTCTAGGTTGCGCCGCGTTGCCGCGTCGAGTACCACAAAGTCGAAAGCTGATTGTTTGATGATTGAACGAATATGTGGTAGCGCGGTGCGCTGCGTATCTTTCACATATTGCAGTAAACAGCCAGCTGCGCTAAGTGCATAAAGGCAATCTTCCACGCCAAATCCAACTAAATCATTGGTACCAAATTGCAAGTTAAGCTGCTGTTTGGCGGTTTCAAGATCAAAATCCCACAATGGGCGACGTCTTAACCCATGACGATGTTCAATTAATGACATGGATTGAAACTCTTCCGGATAAAGAAGTTCAACTGGATTGGTGCGTTGTAATTCAGCTTGTATTGATTCGTAACTATCAGTTTCAAAGATAAAAAACCGCCCAGAACTTATATCGAGCGTGGCATAACCATAGTGGTTTTTTGATTGCCATATTGATGCTAATAAATTATCTTTACGATCTTCTAATAATAATTCATCACTGACCGTACCCGGTGTTACAATACGAACAATTTTGCGCTCGACAGGACCTTTACTCGTTGCAGGATCCCCGATTTGTTCACAAATCGCAACCGATTCACCAAGCGAAATTAACTTTGCTAAATAACTCTCAACTGCATGATAAGGTACACCGGCCATCGGAATCGGCTCGCCATTAGACGAACCACGTTTAGTTAACGATATATCAAGTAATTGCGAAGCTCGTTTAGCATCATTATAAAACATCTCATAAAAATCACCCATACGATAAAATAGCAAAATATCCGGATTTTCCGCTTTTAGTCTGAGGTACTGCCGCATCATTGGTGTGTGTTCAGTAAAGTTTTCTTGTTCGGTCATTGTATTAATTCTTACTAAATTAGCTCATTATTTATTCAACATTAATTTATTATAGCGAAATATTAGGATTTGTCGGAGTATTTATTTTAAGAGGTTGAAATAAATGTAAGTTTTATTTTTTATCTATCTACTTTGATAATCAAGTTGGGTATGACTGTTTGTTACACACTTTTGATTTTATTTATGATTAGTGATATCCAAAAATTGATTAATAAACAATTTAATTAAATCGTGCCTTATTGTGTTTAATGATCTTGAATAACCTATTAAAATTTGATAGTTTACTTGCAGTTATTTTTATCGTTTAACACAAAAGAAGGTAATTGTTATGACAATCAAAGTAGGTATTAATGGTTTTGGCCGTATTGGTCGTATTGTTTTCCGTGCTGCTCAAAAACGTTCTGACATCGAAATCGTTGCAATCAATGATTTATTAGATGTTGAATATATGGCTTATATGCTTAAATATGATTCAACTCATGGACGTTTTGATGGTAAAGTTGAAGTTAAAGACGGAAAACTAATCGTTAATGGTAAAACAATCCGTGTTACTGCTGAAAAAGATCCAGCAAACTTAAAATGGAATGAAGTGGGTGTTGATGTTGTTGCTGAAGCAACTGGTTTATTCTTAACTGACGAAACTGCGCGTAAACATATCCAAGCAGGAGCAAAAAAAGTCGTATTAACTGGTCCATCTAAAGATAGTACGCCTATGTTTGTAATGGGTGTTAACGATAAAGATTATGCAGGTCAAGATATCGTATCTAATGCTTCATGTACAACTAACTGTTTAGCACCTTTAGCGAAAGTTGTTAATGATAACTTCGGTATTGTTGAAGCATTAATGACAACTGTTCACGCAACAACAGCAACTCAAAAAACTGTTGATGGTCCATCTCACAAAGATTGGCGTGGTGGTCGTGGTGCTGCACAAAACATCATCCCATCTTCAACTGGTGCTGCTAAAGCTGTAGGTAAAGTTATTCCTGAATTAAATGGTAAATTAACAGGTATGGCTTTCCGTGTTCCAACTCCAGATGTTTCTGTTGTTGATTTAACTGCGCGTTTAGCAAAACCTGCTAAATACGAAGATATCTGTAAAGCAATCAAAGCTGCTGCTGAAGGCCCAATGAAGGGTGTGCTTGGCTATACAGAAGATGATGTAGTTTCAACTGACTTCTTAGGTGAAGTTTGTACTTCAGTATTCGATGCTAAAGCAGGTATTCAATTAAGTGATACTTTTGTTAAACTTGTTTCTTGGTATGATAATGAAGTTGGTTATTCAAACAAAGTATTAGACTTAATTGCTGTTGTTTCTAAAAAATAAGTCATTTTTGTGTCATATTAGAAAGGCAACCATATGGTTGCCTTTTTTTGTAATTAAAATAGTCAATGATGATTACGCGATAAATAAAAAAGCCCATTTTCGCAAATGGGCTTTTTACTTAGACTAATTAACGAATTAATTAGCTATTAAATAACGACAACATCAGCTGCAGCTGGTCCGCGAGGGCTATCTTGGATTGCAAATTCAACTTGTTGTCCTTCAGCTAAAGTTTTGAATCCGTCACCGGAAATAGCTGAGAAATGGACAAAGACGTCTTTGCTTCCATCGGTAGGGGTAATAAAACCAAAACCTTTACTCTCGTTAAACCATTTGACTTGGCCTGTTTTCTTATTCATTTACTAGACATCCTAACAATAATTAATAATTTGCCTTTACGGCTCGCATAGACTTAAACTTAGTATAGATTATGTAATTCATAACTAAAAAATATAAATAAATTTACATTAAAAAGTTAATCGTTTTCATAATGAATAGCTTTGTTATAAGTCTGTTACTATTACCGCACAAATTATAATCGAAAGCAAGATATTAATGACAATTTTTTCATGTTAGAGTGCAGTTTTTTATAAATTTTTAGTTAAATAAATGTAATTTGATCTAAAACAAATTATTAAATCTTAAAAATTTTATAATTATTTCGAAAGTGAAATTTACAAAAAAAACCAGAGTATCAGAAAAAGATTTCATCACTCTGGTTTAACGGTTACTTTTTTACATCAAATTGTGAAATTAACAGTAATTTTATTTCTTTTTTGCTCTTTCAAAAGATTCTAAAATCTCTTTACGCGCAGAATCGACATTTTCCCAACCGTCAACTTTAACCCATTTACCTTTTTCTAACGCTTTGTATTGTTCAAAAAAGTGTTTAATTTGTGACTTGAGTAGTTCCGGTAAATCGTCAACATCTTTTATATGATCATACTCTTTTGTCAGTTTGGTATGAGGCACCGCAACTAATTTTGCATCAACACCTGACTCATCTGTCATTTTTAGAACGCCAACTGGGCGACAACGAATAACGGCACCGGGTTGTAAAGGGTAAGGCGTTGGGACTAACACATCAACAGGATCACCATCTAAAGATAGTGTATGGTTGATATAACCATAATTACATGGGTAAAACATTGCTGTCGCCATAAAGCGATCGACAAATACAGCACCCGTATCTTTATCAACTTCGTATTTTATTGGTGAAGCATTCGCTGGAATTTCAATTACTACATAAATATCATCTGGTAATTCTTTACCTGCTGGTACATTCAAAAGTCCCATTTTTGTATCCTCTATTATTTATTTGTTAATAATATTGTTTAGTGATAAGTCATAAGCACACATTATAAAAGTTATTCCGTGTCGCTCAATTCTTTTAGATATTGAAAAATCTGTCTGGCTGTTTTCGGAGGCTTGTTCGACGCTAACTCTTTTTTAGCTATACGAGCGAAAGTACGTAGCTGCTGCCTGTCAGCATTTGGATATAAATCCATAATCATTTCAGCATCACCGGTTTCAATCAGTTCATCGCGTAACATTTCAAGTTTATGAAACATCGCGACTTGTTGATTATGGCGGTTTTTGAGTTTATCCAAGGCAAGTGTAATTGGTTCGATATCCCGATTTCTGAGTAATTTACCAATATATTGAATTTGCCTTCTGTAACCCTCTTTTTTGATTTTTTGAGCTAATTCGATGGCATAGAGTAAATCTTCATCAAGGGGGATTTTAGCAAGTTCATTTTTACTTAAATTAACGAGTTCAATACCGAGTTTTTTAAGTTCTTCAGCATCTCTTTTTATTTCACTTTTACTAACGTAGATAATTTCATCTTCGATATCATCGACATTAAAGTTTGCTTCTTCGGTTGTCTTTTGATTTTGATTCATATAATTTCTTTTGTTAACTAAAATGCATTTCTGGCTTATTATAACGTATCACTAGCAGAATTGTAGAAAATAATAAAATGAGTATTGAACAAATTAAAAAAGAGGCAAAAGATCAACAAGCAAACTTGTCGGCTATAGTGGCTGATACTATTGCTAAAGCAAAATCGCGTGTTGATTCAGTTGCAGTGTCAATTAATCAGTCAACCGGTATTAATGTTAGTACCCGTTTAGGTGAACCTGAAACGGTCGAATTTAATAGTGATGGTGCGTTAGCTATTACTGTCTATCAAAATCAGCAAAAGGGGAGCGCTTCTACTAATGATTTATCCCCTAAGGCTATTGCTCAAACTATTGATATGGCGGTTAATATTATGCAATACACTTCACCCGATCCCTACTCAGGATTAGGTGATCGTTCTTTAATGGCATTTAATGCGCCTGATTTGGATCTTTTTTACCCAAGTGATTTGAATGTGGATCGAGCTATTGAGCAAGCAAAGCAAGCGGAACAAGTGGCACTTGCTAATCCAAAAATAAAAAGTAGTGATGGTGGCTATTTTAGTAGTCGTTATGGCATTTACATGTATGGCAATAGTTTAGGAATGTTACAAGGCTATTGTGCGAGTTCGCATTCTCTATCTTGTTCGGTTATTGCAGAACAAAATGGTCAAATGGAGCGTAATTACGCTTATACTTCGTCACGTGATATTAGTGAGCTGAGATCCCCTTCATGGGTAGGCGAACAATCAGCACAACGAACTATTTCACATTTAGGCGCCCAGCAGATAGCCACAATGCAAGCACCTGTCCTATTTTGTCCAGAGGTGGCGGTTGGCTTAATTGGTCATTTAGTTGGTGCAATTAGTGGGGGAGCAATTTATCGTAAGTCCTCATTTTTGTTAGATAGTATTGGCAAATCTGTGTTTCCTTCATGGTTAACTATTTTTGAAGATCCTCACATTCTAAAAGGTGTCGGATCTTCTCCTTTTGACAGTGAGGGAACCCAAACGGTCAAACGTAATATTATTGAGCAAGGCGTATTGCAAACGTATTTACTCGGGAATTATTCAGCCCGAAAATTAGGTTTAAAATCAACGGGGCACGCAGGGGGAATTCATAACTGGTTAATCTCTTCTAGCCAGCCTCGCAGTGATTTCAATGCTATGTTGGCTAAATTAGATAAAGGTGTTGTTGTAACATCATTGATGGGGCAAGGTGTCAACAATATTACCGGCGATTATTCTCGAGGCGCAACTGGATTTTGGGTTGAAAATGGTCAAATACAGTATCCAATTAATGAATTTACCATTGCCGGAAATCTTAAAGATATGTATCAAAATATTGTAGCCATTGGTGATGATATTGAAACAAGAACCAATATCCAATGTGGATCGATATTGATTGATAATATGAGTATAGCAGGGAAATAAAAGACATATATGGGAAGAGTCACAAACAGCGCACTAATGCAAAAAATTGCTTTATGGATGCCAGGTTTAAAAAATTTATTACACTATAGGCGTGATTACTTTAGTTTTGATCTTAAAGCGGGTTTGTCAGTTGCAGCTGTTTCTTTACCCGTCTCTATTGCTTATGCTGAACTCACTGGTGTTGGTGCAATTGCTGGATTATATTCAACAATATTACCGTTGATTGTTTATGCACTTTTTGGTTCTTCCAGACAACTTATTGTTGGTCCTGATACTGCAACATGTGCAGTAGTTGCAGCAGTAGTTTTACCACTAGCATCAAATGATCCTATTTTGCGTTGGCAGTTGGTTGTTATATTAACAATTATGATTGGAATATGGTGTATCATTGCCGGCAAATTGCACTTAGGTGCACTGGCTGATTTACTGAGTCAACCGATATTGATTGGTTTACTTAATGGCATTTCAATCACCATAATGGTAGATCAACTCGCCAAGACATTAGGGTTTTCTTATGATTACTCTTACTTAATTGAACGTGTTGTCTATTTACCGTTTAAAATTCCACAAATTCATCTCTTCACAGCATTAATCTCACTGTTTACTTTGGTGATATTGATCGGTTTAAAAAAAATAAAACCGCGTTATCCCGCACCGCTTTTTGCCGTGGTTGTGATGACTTTTTTCTCTTGGTTATTTAATTTTGAATCTCACAATATTCGAATTATTGGCGCAGTGACTGGTGATTTTATCCCCGTTGAATCATGGCTTGATTTTGATAAAGGCTTGATGCGTGATTTAGTTGTGCCATCACTGAATATCGCGATTATTTGTTTTGTCAGTATGATGATAACAGTACGGAGTTTTGCCTCAAAAAATAACTATGAAACTAACGCTGATGTTGAATTTAAAGCCTTAGGTATGGCAAATATTGTGGCAGGATTATCGCAAGGATTTGTGGTTAGTGGTACGTCATCGCGTACGGCGGTTAATGATGCTAATGGTGGCAAAACTCAGTTAGTTTCGATTATTGCAGCTATCATTATTGGTTTTGTTGTCTTGTTTTTATTATCCCCATTAAAATATATTCCAACCTGTGTGTTAGGGGTAATTTTAATTTATTCTTCTATTTCGCTAATTAACTTTCAGACTATTATTCGCTTTTTTAAATTTGATCGTGATGCGTTTTATTTAAGTTTAACCACGCTAGTTTCGGTGTTAGTCATTGGTATTATTCCCGGTATGGCGCTAGCGGTGTTATTAGGTTTATTCTTATTTTTAAGGCGAGTATTTAGGCCTAAAGATCAATTACTTGGGGTTGATGAAAGTGGTCGTATTCATTCTTTAGGAAAAGACGTTAAACCTCTAGATAATACCATTATTTATCGATTTAACTCTCCACTTACTTACTTTAACATCGCTTATTTTAAGCGCAGAATTATCAGTTATATTGACGAAGCACCGCAACCGATAAGTTATGTCATTGTCGATGCTATTCCTTGTTTTACGTATAAAGATGTTAGTGTTTTGTCGGGTATTGAAGAGCTGGTGAAATCGTTGAAAGTCAGAAATGTGATTTTAATACTATCAGGTCGACGAAAAACATTAAAAAACTGGTTTAAACAGATGAATATTAAGTTAGATGAACAGTATATTGAATTTGCTTATGATCTCTATTTTTCAGTTCGATTAGTACAAAGTAAAGAGCACATGGAAAATAATGAAGATGCTTTAAATCAGTAATAATAAAACCATCTTATAATCATTAATTAGCATGTTAAGGAATATTATGAATCAAATTAGCAAAATGCCTAAAATTGAGATGATTAGCACCGGTGACGAAGTGTTATATGGTCAAATAATTGATACTAATGCTACATGGTTGTCGCAGTTGCTATTTGAAGAAGGTATTACGATCACATCAAGGTATACCGTTGGTGATAATTTAGAACAATTGATTCATACATTCAAGCAGCGTAGCTTAGTTAATGACATTATTATTATTAATGGTGGTTTAGGACCAACAAGCGATGATTTAACCGCCGAAGCTGCTGCTAAAGCTAACAATGAATCACTGACATTAAACCATGATTGGCTACTTAAAATTGAACATTATTTTACTAGTCGTGGCAAAACCATGCCTTCAAGTAATATTAAGCAAGCAATGTTGCCTGAAAGTGCCTCTTTAATTGATAACCCAATCGGCACGGCTTGTGGATTTAAAATGGAAATCAACAACTGTTTGCTATTTTTTACACCCGGTGTACCATCAGAATTTAAAGAAATGGTACAAAACTCAATATTACTCGAGATTACGCAGCGCTTGCCACCCTTTGATAAAAAATTGTGTTATCGATTAACAACAATGGGACGAACTGAAAGTGATCTCGCCACAGAAATTGAAGCTAAAATTGATATTCCAGACGATATTATAATTGGCTATCGTGCCGCAATGCCAATGATTGAATTAAAACTAACAGGACCAGAGTCTCAAAAAGATAAAATGGATGAATTATGGTCTAAAATCAAAGTTATTGTTTCTAGCAATTTTTTATTTGAAGGTGTGTTAAGCCAACAAGATACGTTTGGTTTAGCTCAACTGGTTTCTAGATTATTGCTTGATAAAAATTTGACTATCGCTGTTATTGAACAGCAATCGGCTGGGATTGTTGGCTCACAATTGTTTGAATCAGCTGCACCTTTAGTCAAATCAGAAATTCTACCCTTGTTACTTGAAGATCCAAAATCGTATTGTTTACAGATCTTAAAACATAATCATGCAGATATTGTGCTTGGACTGGTTAATTTTCGTGAAAAAAATAGCGAATTTACGTTATTAATCGCAACGTCAAAACAGGTTTGGCAATGTAATTTAAAATATACTGGTCGTTTGCAAAATCGACAAACTGAGCGCAAAATTTTTTGTGCGATTGCTTTAGATGCTTTACGGCGTTACTTACTAAACATGCCAATAATTGGGCCAAATGTCTGGTTAGAAGTTATCGCCTAATATTATTAGGCATTGACTATAAGAGTGTTTATTTTACATTGTGAAATAATATAAATATGGACAATTCCCCTTAAAATTAAGTACAATAAGCGATCTTTCACATTAGGTAATTTAGTAAAACAAATTAGAGGTAAAAATGGCTCGTGTAACTGTTCAAGATGCAGTAGAAAAAATTGGTAATCGCTTTGATCTAGTTTTAGTTGCAGCAAGACGTGCTCGCCAATTACAAGTTGAAAATAAGTCGCCATTAGTTCCGGAAGAAAACGACAAGGAAACCGTTGTAGCATTACGTGAAATAGAAGATGGTCTTGTCAATAAACAAATTCTTGATAGTGCTGATTTCCAAGCTTTACAAGATGAAGAAGCGGAAGTTCGTTCTGCACTTCATGAATCGATTCTGCTCGAAAATACTCCCTCGTACGAATAAGTTTTTTTGAGAATTGCCTATGCAATATTTTGATAGCTTAAAAGAGATTGTTGCATCCTATCTTCCAGCTAAACAAGTTGAAGTGATTCAAAAAGCTTATTTTTTTGCTCAAAAAGCGCATGAAGGGCAATTCCGATGTAGTGGTGAACCGTACATTACTCACCCAGTTGCTGTCGCAACGATTTTAGCGGATATGCGGCTTGATTATGAAACTATCATTGCCGCACTTTTACATGATACCATCGAAGATACCCCCGTCACTTTTCAAGATATAACAAAAGAATTTGGCAAGCATGTCGCTATTTTAGTTGAAGGTGTTTCCAAACTTGATAAGCTAAAATTTCGTAACAGGCAAGAAGCGCAAGCCGAAAATTTTCGCAAAATGGTGTTAGCCATGACCGAAGATGTGCGAGTTATATTGATTAAACTTGCCGATCGTACTCATAACATGCGCACATTAGGTGCATTAAGACCTGACAAACGCAGACGAATTGCGAAAGAAACATTAGAAATTTATGCACCCTTAGCGCATCGATTGGGAATCCATCATATTAAGACCGAGTTGGAAATCCTAGGCTTTACTGCTATGCACCCCAATAGAGCGAAAGTGTTAGAAAAAGTTGTGAAAGCAGCGCGAGGTACTCGAAAAGAATTAATCCAACAAATCTTATCAGAGATTAGAGGCCGTTTGGCTGAAGCCAATATTGAAGCTGAAGTTGAAGGACTTGAAAAAAATATCTATGTCATTTATCAAAAAATGCAAATGCGTGAACAACACTTTCACTCTATCATGGATATTTATATCTTTCGGATTGTGGTTAAAGATGTCGATGCTTGCTACCGTGCACTCGGTTTGGTACACAATTTATATAAACCAAGACTTAACCGCTTCAAAGACTATATCGCTATTCCAAAAGCAAATGGCTATCAATCTTTACACTCATCATTAATTGGTCCACATGGTACTCCCGTTGAAGTGCAAATACGCACAGAGGATATGGATCAAATGGCCGAAATGGGGGTCGCTGCGCACTGGGTATATAACGAAAATGATGAGCTCAATCACACCACTACTCAAATTAAAGCTCAACGTTGGATGCAAAGTTTATTAGAATTACAACAAAGCGTGGGTAACTCTTTTGAATTCATAGAAAACGTTAAATCCGATCTTTTTCCTAAAGAAATCTATGTCTTTACGCCTAAAGGTCGTATTGTTCAATTACCAGAGGGTTCAACAGCAGTTGATTTAGCCTATGCTGTTCATTCCGATATAGGTTATCAATGCATTGGTGCGATTGTTGACCGTAAGCCATTCCCGCTTTCTCAGCCATTAAGTAATGGGCAAACAGTTGAAATTATTACTTCTCCTGAAGGTCGTCCTAATGCGAATTGGTTAAATTTTGTTGTCAGTGCGAAAGCACGATCTCGTATTCGCCAAGCTTTAAAAACATTAAAGCGTGAAGATGCTATCGAATTAGGTCGGCGTTTGCTTAATCTCTCTTTGATTAAAACCGGTGGCATTGATGAGCTTTCGCAAAAACAGATTGCAAGAATTGTTGAATTAACAAAATTACCGACTTTTGATGATGTACTGGCTGAAATTGGTTTAGGTAATGTGATGAGTCACTTTATTGTTAAAGGCTTAGAACATAAGGCATTACTGAATAATCACTCAGAGGCGAATAAGACATTAGTCATCACAGGTAGTGAAGGTGTACTTGTAACATTTTCGAAATGTTGCCATCCCATTCCAAATGATCCTATTATTGGGCATGTTAGTGCCGAAAAAGGATTAACTGTACATCATGAATCTTGTCGTAATATTACTGGCTATCAAAATAATCCTGAAAAATATATTCCCTTAAGGTGGGCGCCAAATATTGAACAGCTCTTTGTTGCTGAAATTTGGGTTGATATTCTCAATAATCAAGGCTCATTAGGTCATGTCTTGTCTATCATTAATGATGAACAAGCTCATCTTCAATGGTTGAATACTGAAGAAAAAGATCGACAAATTTATACGATTATTCTACAAATTGAAGTAAAAAATGTTCAACAACTTAATGAACTGATGCGTAAGTTATCGCTACAGCAAGATGTGGTAAGTGTGACTCGCAATGTCAATTAGTTATTATGGCTAACCGTTTTTTAAACCATATTCCGTTAATTAAATTAGCCGGTATTGGCGAAAGTTTAGAAAAAAAATTTCATACACTCGGCATTCAAACCATTCAGGATTTATTATTACATTTTCCGATGCGATACGAAGATCGCACCTCTTGTTGTGCAATTGGTAGCAGTAGCATTGGTGAATATACCACTATCGAAGGTTGTATCATTAAAACGGAAGTGATTTTTCGGCGTAAACAAATGCTAGTTTGTCATATTCAAGATGAGTCAGGAATCGCTATATTGCGATTTATGCATTTTAATGCAGGTATGAAAGCCAGTTTAGCTATCGGCAAATGGGTGAGTGCTTATGGCGAAATCAAAAATGGAAAAACTTATCGTGAAATTATCCACCCACAATATAAAGTCAGAGCGAATCGAGAAGATAATGCATTAATTACCGATCCAACCCAAGAAAGATATACGCCGATTTATCCCACAACTTATGGCTTAACGCAAAATGTGATTCGTAAGTTGATTCAAGCGGCACTGTTATTACTAAAGCGCAACCCACCTGAAGAAATTTTACCTGCGCCACTAGCAAATCAATTTTTGTCAGCTTTTGATTCATTGAATATTATTCATAATCCGCCTATTGATACTGATATTGCTCAATTATCTAATGGTAATCACCCTGCTATTAAACGATTTATTTTTGAAGAGTTACTTGCTTATCATTTAAGTATGCTCACCTTAAAAACGGATAATCAAAAGCAACAAGCTTATGCTATGCAGGTAAATCAGCACTATATTGAGCCGTTTTTGGCCTCATTACCTTTCAAACCAACCAATGCTCAGCAACGTGTTGTACAAGATATATATCAAGACATGGCAAAATCTATTCCAATGATGCGTTTAATTCAAGGTGATGTCGGTTCAGGAAAGACTTTAGTTGCAGCTTTAGCGGCATTAAATGCGATAGAAAATAATCAACAAGTCGTTTTAATGGCGCCAACCGAAATATTAGCTGAACAACATTATAACAATTTTAAGCAATGGTTTGAGCCGCTTGGTATTAGCGTTGATTGGTTATCTGGTCGTTTAACGGCAAAAAATAAAAAAGATCGGTATGAACGTATCAAAGCCGGCGATATCACTATGCTAATAGGTACACATGCCGTATTTGTTGATAAAGTGGAGTTTGCTAAGTTAGGTCTCGTGATTATTGATGAACAACATCGTTTTGGCGTAAACCAACGGCTAACACTTTGGCAAAAAGGTATTAAAGATCAAATTTACCCACATCAACTGATCATGACCGCTACGCCAATTCCAAGAACGTTAGCCATGACTGTTTATGCCGACTTGGATGTATCAGTGATTGATGAATTACCGCCTGGGCGTACGCCGATTACAACCGTTGTTATTCCTAATTCTCGACGAGAAGAAATTATTGAAAAAGTGAATCAAGCCTGTTTGGATAATCGTCAAGTTTATTGGGTGTGTACGTTAGTGGAAGAATCTGAAACGCTTGATGCACAAGCTGCCGAAATGTTAGTTGAAGAATTACGTGAAAAACTACCACATTTATCAATAGCACTGGTTCATGGCAAAATGAAATCTGATGAAAAGCAATCGGTTATGCAAAACTTTAAAGCCGGTAAAACTCAGCTTTTAGTTGCGACAACCGTTATTGAAGTTGGTGTAGATGTACCCAATGCCAGTTTAATGATTATTGAAAATGCTGAACGGCTTGGGCTTGCACAATTGCATCAATTACGTGGCCGAGTTGGACGTGGGAGTGCAGTGTCTCATTGCGTATTAATGTATCAAGCGCCGTTGAGCAAGGTTGCACAAGCTCGTATGAAGGTGATGCGTGAAAGCAATGATGGTTTTGTGATTGCCCAAAAAGATCTAGAAATTCGAGGAAGTGGCGAGATTTTAGGGACTCGCCAAATGGGTATGGCAAATTTTAAAGTGGTTGATTTAATTCGTGATCAACATTTAATTAGTGAAATACAGAGGGTTTCCTTGCCTTTACTACAAAACTCTCCACAGATGGCTGAGCAACTTATAGCGTGTTGGCTACCTGATCGTCAAAAATATATCAATGCTTAATATTATTACTCTTGTAACTTGTAAAATTAATTGGTTAAAAAGCATTAATCTTGTCATGTTTTTTACTAAGTTAATAAAATTGAGATAAAACTTTTATCAACAAGATCAAGTTGCACATTTTTATTTCAAAAGAGTCATCTCATAAATCGCTTGGTTATATTGATTTATTCTTTTCCTTCTTAATTATAATTTTTGACTACACTTTGTCGTTTGTGCCTTGTTAAGTGAGATTAATCCCTTAAATAAGGTAATGTTTATTTATGCTTTGCACGAATTTGGCTATCGTGTAATATAGTGCTCATTACAAAAATGAAAAAATTGTGAACTTGGTATGAAATCATCGATAAAATTACTCTCCTTAGTGCTCGTCATATTAACGTTATTGGGTTGTGGGTTGAAAGGGCCACTTTATATGCCCGCACAAAAATCAAATGCTTCAATTAACACTCATCTGCTTAATCAAACAGTTTAATGGAATTAATAATGGATTTTTTACATTACGAAAAGGGTCAATTACTAGCCGGTAAGGTCGCAATTTCAGAACTCGCAAAGCAATACGGTACGCCACTTTATGTCTATTCTGCCGAATATATTACACAGCAGTTTTTGGATTACCAAAAGGAGTTGACAGATAGGAAACATTTAATCTGTTATGCGGTAAAAGCCAATAGTTCTCTTGCTGTTTTGAACTTGCTTGTTAAATTAGGCGCAGGATTTGATATTGTGTCGCAAGGTGAGTTAGAACGCACACTGATAGCGGGAGCGGATCCTAAAAAAATTGTTTTTTCTGGGGTAGCAAAATCTATTAGTGAAATCGAACGTGCGCTTGAAGTTGGCATCAAATGTTTTAATGTTGAATCCGAAGCCGAGCTTTATCGCATTAATGATGTGGCTAAAAAATTAAATAAAATTGCAAACATCTCTTTTAGAATTAATCCCGATGTTGATGCTAAAACCCACCCCTATATCTCAACAGGTTTGCGTGAAAATAAATTTGGTATCAGCCATCAATCCGCATTAGATATTTATCGTAAAGCAACATCGTTAGATCATATTCATATTGTTGGCATTGATTGCCACATTGGTTCACAATTGACTGAAACCTCACCATTTCTTGATGCTGCCGATCGCATATTAGCGATAGTTGATAAACTTAAATCTGAAAATATTCATATTAAACATATTGATTTAGGTGGTGGATTAGGGGTGCGTTATGATCAAGAACAACCGCCTTCAGCATCGTTGATTGTTAGCGAATTGAAGAAAAAATTAGCTAATTATCGTGATCTTGAGCTTTTATTAGAGCCTGGGCGATCAATTGTTGCTAATAGTGGATTATTGATTACGAAAGTTGAATATACCAAACATCAAGATGATAATCATTTTGCTATTGTTGATGCAGGGATGAATGATTTGATTCGCCCCGCGCTTTATCAAGCTTGGATGCGAGTTTTACCTGAAAAAGAACCGAAACCATCCGATCAACGTTTTATCTATAATGTTGTTGGACCGATTTGCGAATCGAGTGATGTATTGGCATATCAGCGAGAGCTTTCAGTGCAACAAGACGATCTGTTAATTATTTGTAGTGCTGGTGCTTATGGATTTAGTATGGCTTCAAATTATAATAGCCATCCAAGGCCAGCTGAAGTTATGCTGACCGATGAACAACATCACAAACTTATTCGTCAACGTGAATCGTTTGATGATTTATGGCGAGGAGAGACCCTATAATCTTATTTATGGTTAATCAACATCTTAACCAGCGCCTTGTTAATTATCCTAGACTACTTTTTAATGGATAGTGAAAATAAGTAAATAGATAACAATGTTTTTAATAGAAGGTAAGTGACGATGAACTTTTCAAAAATGCATGGACTTGGAAATGATTTTATGGTCATTGATGCGGTAACGCAAAATGTTCATCTTTCAACAGAAATGATAAAACGCCTTGCTGATAGATACACAGGTGTTGGTTTCGATCAGCTTTTACTTGTAGAGCCTCCTTATGCGCCAGATACTGATTTTCATTACCGAATTTTCAATGCAGATGGAAGTGAAGTTCAGCAGTGTGGAAATGGCGCTCGCTGTTTTGCTAGATTTGTTCGTTTAAAAGGTTTAACCAAAAAACGTGTTTTAAAAGTGAGCACGGTAAAAGGGAATATTGTACTAACAGTTAATGATGATGAAACAGTCAGAGTTAATATGGGGCAACCTATTTTTGAACCAAGTAAAGTACCGTTTAAAGCAATAAAAGAAGAAAAAACTTATATTATTCGAGCACAAGAGAACACCGTATTATGTGGCGTGGCTTCAATGGGAAATCCCCATTGTGTGCTACAAGTCGATAATATTCTCACCGCTGAAGTGGCCACACTTGGACCGCTATTAGAACAACATGAACGTTTTCCTGAACGAGCAAATGTCGGATTTATGCATATCATTAATCGCAACAACATTGATTTACGGGTGTTTGAGCGTGGTGTTGGCGAAACACAAGCTTGTGGAACTGGTGCTTGCGCTGCTGTTGCAGTCGGCATTAATCAAGGATTATTGAATAATAAAGTCAATGTAAACTTGCCTGGTGGTAAGCTTTTAATTGAATGGCAGGGAATGAATCAACCACTTTATATGACAGGGCCAGCAACCCATGTCTATGATGGATTTATTGCGATATAACTATAAAATTATTCGTTTTGTAATCATAAATTCGTCATTAAATAAGTTAATAGTTTAAATGGATGCAGTGATTCTCTTTGAGTTTTATTTACACAAATATTATAAATAAGTGATAACAGAGATTAAGCATGGTTGCTAAAATAACACGCGCTCATAAAGCAAAATATACAAGGCGAGTTGCCGACAAGCCTACTTTGAATGATGAAATAGTCAGTCAATATTTGATGGATAATCCCGATTTTTTTATTCGTAATGCTAATCATCTCCAAAGCATGCAGATCCCTCATCCCATTCGTGGTGGTGTTTCATTACCTGAATGGCAAATGGCAAGGCAACGTAATAAAATTGGTCAGTTAGAGTCCGAAATTACCTTATTGATGGAATATGCCAGTAATAATGAATTGCTTTTCAATCAATTTATGGATTTGCAGGGACAATTAATTAAAGCAAACGATCTTAATGATTTAGATAATATATTAAAAAGTTGGGCCAAATCTTTAGGTCTTAGCGGCGCTTATTTATATCTTTTTGATGATAAATGGTTACTCAATGCACCTTCTATTCATCATCACTATGCATTAAATTGCCTACGTTTTGATTTTATAAGAGTTAGGCATTTACAATATAGTCATCAGTATTTGGGCACTTTAAATACTACTGAGCTAGATTTTCTATTGCCAGAACATGGTTATGTCGGTTCAGTTGCTTTATCGTTATTAGGTCAATTTGGCGATTTAGGGTTGCTCATGTTTACCAGTGCCGATCCTCATCATTATCAAGCTGAGCAAGGAACATTGTTATTAGAAAGAATTAGTCTAATATTACCAATATTAATTGAAAAATGGGTCATGCGAAAAAAATAAGGCAGATTATGAATCTTTCATCTCAAAAAAATGTCGATTTATTAACTCAGCCAGTCGAACAGTTTTTAAATTATATCAAATCAGAAAAGCAACTTAGTTTAAATACTCAAATTAATTATAAACGTCAACTCTATGCACTGATTTCATTAGCGCAAGAAATCGAACTGAATAAATGGCAAGATTTAGATTCATCGGCAGTAAGATTATTAATTAGCCGGAGTAAACGCACTGGTTTACAGGCTAGAAGCTTATCTTTAAGATTATCTGCCTTACGAAGTTTTTGTGATTGGATGGTAAAAAATGAACTTATTGTCGCCAATCCTGCACGCGGTGTGTTAAATCCTAAAGTAGGGCAACATTTGCCTAAAAATATTGATATTGATGAGATTAATCAACTCTTGGATATAGAATATAACGATCCGTTGTCAGTACGAGACCGAGCCATGCTTGAGCTTATGTATGGTTCGGGTTTACGACTTTCTGAACTCGTTAATCTTAATTGCCGGCAGTTAAATTTAAATGATGCTGAAATAAAAGTGATGGGAAAGGGCAGCAAAGAGCGTAAATTGCCATTAGGTCGAGAGTCGATAAAATGGATCAAGCATTGGTTATCGATGCGTGATTTTTTAGAACCGCAAGATGATGCTCTGTTCATTTCTAAATTAGGTAAACGCATATCCCCACGCAACGTAGAAAAACGATTTGCACAATGGGGAGTTAAACAAGGTTTAAGCGTTCATGTGCACCCGCATAAATTACGTCACTCATTTGCCACTCATATGTTAGAATCAAGTGGTGATTTAAGAGCTGTACAAGAATTGCTTGGTCACGCTGATTTGTCAACAACACAAGTTTATACGCATTTGGATTTTTCACATTTGGCAGAAGTTTATGATTCTGCACACCCCAGAGCGAAAAGAGGAAGTAAATAATGCATTTTTACCGTTCAATTAATTCTATTAAAGCCATTACTTTCGATCTTGACGATACACTGTATGACAATAGTACAATTGTTGAAAAATCTGAACAAGAAATGATAAAAACGCTGCATATTTGTCCTCAATTACAGAATGTGACTTTAACTGATTTTCATGTCGAAAAAAATGGTGTGTTATCAGCCAATCCAGAAATTTATCACGATGTGATTATTTGGCGAATTGAGACAATTAAATCGCTTTGTATTAAAGCTAAAATTTCAACCGCTAAGATTGCACAGATAGTTGATGATGCAATGACAACGTTTAATTTTTGGCGCCATACAATGAATGTTCCTCAATCTACACACACTTTATTAGCTTTGTTAGCAACAAAATTTCCTTTAGCTGTGATTACTAATGGAAACGTTGATATTAACAAAATCGGTTTAGGTGACTATTTTCAATTTTCCCTTCGTGGTGGTGCTAATGGTCGTTCTAAGCCTTTTCCTGAAATTTTCAATTTAGCCGCCGATAGGCTAGCGCTACCGGCTGGTAATATTTTACATGTTGGTGATAATTTAATAACTGATGTTAATGGCGCGGTTAATAATGGATTTTTAGGGTGCTGGCTAAATATTTTTGATCAAGATATTTTGCAGCTTACCGATGCAAGATGTTTACCTCATATTGAGATAACACAATTGCCTGAATTAGAGAATCTGATATAATTCTTGCAAAGTCTGTATAAATAGACAGTAAAGCTGACAGTAATTATAAATTACTGTGATTTAAAACCTATCTTTTATCCTATTTGCTTATCGTCTACATACGACATCTAAAAAATAATGAAAGAATGAATAATGTATATAAAATTGATACCGGTTACCGGTTTGTATTATCAAAATGGGTTAATTTATAATGGAAATTAGACAATCATTATTAGACGACCTAAATACCGAACAAAAAAATGCAGTGACTACTGATAACCAATATACCGTTGTGTTAGCAGGTGCGGGAAGTGGGAAAACTCGCGTTTTGGTTCATCGTATTGCTTGGCTCTGCATGGAAAAACAATACCCCTCTAATTCAATTTTTGCCGTTACCTTTACCAATAAAGCTGCCGCAGAAATGCAAGAGCGTATCGAAGCATTAGTTGGAGAAGGGTACTTTAGTGGTATGTGGATTGGTACCTTTCATGGATTAACACACCGATTATTACGTATGTTTGCCCAGCAAGCTAAGTTGCCATCGAATTTTCAATTGATTGACTCTGAAGATCAAATTCGGCTTATCAAACGCATTTTTCGAGAATTGAAAATTGATGAAAAACAGTGGTCGGCAAAAGAGTGCGCTGCGTTTATATCAAACCAAAAAGAAAAAGGTTTTCGTGCTAATGATATCACGCCTGAAGATCCTAAACAAATCATGTGGCAAACCATCTATCGCGATTATCAAGCTATTTGTGATAGAGTAGGATATGTTGATTTTTCAGAATTAATTTTAAGAGTTTACGAATTACTTTGCCAAAATGATGATGTGTTAAATTATTGTCATCACCGTTTTTCCAATATTTTGATTGATGAATTTCAAGATACTAATTTGATTCAATACCGATTAGTGCAAAAACTGGCTGGTCATACTGCCAATGTTATGATTGTTGGTGATGACGATCAATCTATCTATAGCTGGCGAGGCGCGAATGCTGACAATTTACAATTATTTATTCATGATTATCCAGATTCTGACATTATCCGTTTAGAGCAAAATTACCGTTCAACAAGTAATATATTAGATGCAGCCAATATATTAATCGCTAAAAACCAAAATAGACTCGGTAAAAATTTATGGACAGATAGTGGTGATGGCGAAAAAATCTCACTTTATGTTGGTTTTAATGACATTGATGAAGCCCGATTTGTAGTTGGTCAAATAAAAAAACACCATGAAAATGGTGAAAACTACGCGAGTTGTGCCATATTATATCGAAACAACGTGCAATCACGAATTTTTGAAGATACGTTATTGCAATCAGGCGTGCCTTACCAAATTTATGGTTCTATTCGCTTTTATGAGCGGCAAGAAGTCAAATTGGCTTTAGCTTATTTACGATTATTACATGATCATAATAATGACATGGCTTTTGAAACTACGATAAATACCCCTACAAGAGGTATTGGCAATGTCACGCTTGATAAAGTCAGGCTAACAGCTAAGCAACATAGTCTTTCATTATGGGATGCTTGCTTAATGTTAATCCAAAGTAATTCGCTAACTGAACGTCAGCGTTCAGGACTCAGTCGCTTTTTACAATTGATGGATTCAATCTATGATGAAGTCGGTTTGTTACCTTTTTATAAACAGCTTGATGTCATGATTCGTTTATCTGGTTTACAGCAAATGTATGAGCAAGAGCCAGGAATAAAAGGTCAATCAAGATTAGAAAACCTTGAAGAACTGGTTTCGGCAGCAGAACAGTTTTTTAAAATCAATGAAAATACTGTAATTGAAGATAGCCAAACCGGTAAAACATTAACAGTATTAGAGTCATTTTTAGCTTTTACCTCACTTGAAAGCCGTGATGTGATTAAAGAGCAAGATTCTGTTCAACTAATGACACTCCACGCAGCTAAAGGACTGGAGTTTGATAATGTGTTTATCGTTGGCTTAGAAGAAGGCATATTCCCAGCACAACGCTCTATTAAAGATAATGATAAAATGGAAGAAGAGCGCCGTTTGGCATACGTTGGTATTACTCGAGCTAGAAAACATTTAACGTTAACGTTATGTGAATTAAGACGACTTTATGGGCGTGAAGAACGTAACTTACCATCACGTTTTTTGAGTGAATTACCGGTTGAAAATCTTAATGAGGTCAGTTATCGAGGTATGATAACTTCATCAGAATTTAAATCTGATGATTTAAGTCATGATGCACAATTTTATCAAGAACGTAAAAAGTCTTACCTTGAAAAGCAACGTGAAAGTGATGGTTATGTATTAGGTCGCAAGGTTAAACATCAACGATTTGGTGAAGGTACAATCATTAATTTAGATGGTGAAGGCGATCATAGACGAGTGCAGATTGCTTTTATTAATGAAGGAATAAAATGGTTAGTGGTTAAACTGGCAAATCTTACATTACTATAAAAAGTTTAAAAATTCTGATTCAACAAGGACAAAGTGCAATATTTAGCCTTGTTGAATTACACTTTACAACCTTGCTTGTTCTTGTACTGATTCGGTAAAAATTTTATCAAAAGATTGATCTGTACGATTACAAATCCATTGCTTATTGACATAATCAAAATGGTATCCTTGTTTAGCTGTAGCTAACCAAATTTGGAAAAGCGGCTCTTGAGTATTGACAATAATTTTACTGTGATTAGGAAAACTGATCGTAATAACATTGCCATTAGTTTCGTAGTCAATATCTATGTCTTGTTCGTCAGCAAATTTATCTAAAAAAAGCTCGATCTGATTATAAAGTTGATCGGTAATAGTATGAAATTCGGTTATATTCATAGAAAAATAATCTAAATAGACAATGAAAAGAGTTTAACATAAACCCTATTAACCTGCCACAATCAAGTGGCAGTTAAATAGTTATCTGTATTTATTCAGTAATAGGTAAAGAGCAGGCAACAATGAGTAATCGGCGTAGTTCATCGTCATTATTTGTCATTGCGACCCAGCGGTTTGGAGTATCATTAGTACCGATTAAATCACCTTCGCCGAAGTAATTTGCAAATAACTGTATATTTCCTTTAGCCATCTCCATTTTGTCACAATTTGCAAATTGTTCAATGACTAATGAGCGATATGAAATTTTATTACCATCACTATTATCTTGTTCGATTGCTGGCGTATAGTTGACAATTTGCGAAAATACTCGAATTCGTTTGTTGTAAGGGTGGAGGGCAATAGATGTTCTATCAATGAATGAATAACCAGTGGATTTGTCGTCTTTAGATTTACTTATCGAAATAAATTGCTGACCAACGCGTTCATTATGTAAAATTTCATTTACGTCTGATGTTGTTTTTTCGTCAACAGTATCATTGATTGGTGCTATTTTAGTATCGACACTATTACCAAACGCAGAAAAAGAAGACAGAATCAATAATAAATATAATTTTTTCATTTAAATCTTATCCCCGCCTTTTGATTTATTTTCTGTTGATGTTTTACTCATGTCTTTCTTTTGTTGAGATTTTAGATTTTCTTCATTCTCTTTTTGTTTTTTTAGCTTATAAGCTTTAATTTTTTCTTGACGTTTAGCTTCAATTTTAGCATCTAAGGGTTTCATGTCTGGGCGAGTTAAATAAAGAATATCTTTTTCTATATCGCCTTGAATTGAACAAGCTATTCGGCTCTGATTATCGGCAATATTTTCTAAATAGAGTGATTTTTCAACCGTCCAAAGTCGTGGAATAACCATATCAATTGAGTATGGGTTATCCTGCCAAAGAAGGGCTTTATTTTTTTGATCATAAATTTTAGGATTAGCGATATAGACTTGATTATTGTAAGGTAACCAGTTGAGGTTTTTTAAATTATTTTTAACTTCATCTAAATTATTATTAAAGATAAATCCCCAATAATAAAATTTGCCAGATAATGTAGTGGGAATATAGATGTTTTGATAACCAACTATTGTTAATCCTTTATATTTAATTGGTTTTTTCAACATTGTTGTATTGCTATTATCATATTCCATTGATTGAACGGGAATATAGGCAATATTTTCAAACGAATCTAAGTCGGCATATTGGCTAAAATATTTCTTATTTTTAGCTAACTGTTCAAAAAATTGACTATCGCATTGAAGAAATGAATCAATTATCTCATCTGTGTTATTCTCTTTTGCTGCATTTTGTGCAATAACCATGCAAGAAAGTAATGAAGAGCAAATAAAAACCGAAAGTTTCTTTATAAGCATGGAGAGGATCCTTTTATAATAATTCTTCTGCCAATGTGTGTAAAGTATTGTAAAGTAATGTAAATAATGTTGTCAATCATCTGTATGTAAATCTTCAATGAAGATAAGTAAACTACCATTTTTAAATGATATTTTTACTAAATCACAGATTGCCTTATTTCGTAAACTCGTTAATTCGCCTAACTTCAACGTTGCATTAGTCAGCGGATATTGAACACCATCAATAGATAATTTGATTACTTTTGGAAAAGGCATCAATGAGATAATTCGATTTTTTATACCGGTGAGAACTTGCTGGTGTTTAGCAAAAAAGAAATGGCAATAATTATCATAAAAAGTGATATCAAATTGTTGATGATATTGTTTTGCAACTGATAAGTTACCTAAAAAATGATCACTAGCATGACCGCAGGCACCATACACAATAAAGCGTTTTATTCCTTTATCGGCTAAAAATAACATCGCTTTTTCAAAGTCAGTTTTATTTTGATCAGGCGTGTGAATCACTTGAGTCGTGTTTGGTGTGTTGCGATCACGGTGAAAACTATCTAAATCACCAATAATATAATTGGGAATGATTGAGGTTGATGATAAATAATTATGATATGCTCCGTCAGTTGCCGCTATACAGCAATAATTATCGCTAGTGTTAGGGTAGTGCTTTGGCGGCTCCCCATTAACAAATAGTAATGCGGTATGGTTTTGCATTCTTATATTCCTCTGTTTTATAAGGCTAATGTCAAAGCCATAATGATTGCATCTTCTTGTTTACCATCTGTAGTTGGATAATAATTTTTTCTAATCGTAATTTGATTAAAACCAAGTGAATGATACAACAAAATAGCGGCCTTATTTGATTGTCGAACTTCTAACCAAAGCGTGGTGATAGGGTTAGATGGGTTGATTGTCGTTAACTTGTCAATAAGGCAGTTGAGCAACGCTTTTGCTAATCCTTGTTTTCTAAACTTAGGATGTATCGCGATATTAAATAAGTTTGCTTCATCGGCCACTAATTGGCATATGCAAAATCCAATTATTTTGTTATTAATCGTGAGCTTCAAATTTAAATAATGATCGCCTTGGTTAGAGAAGAACGTCTGTTTAGACCATGCAATAGGATGGCAAAGTTGTTCTAATGCATAAGCTTCTGATAAATCATGCTTGTTTAGGATGGAAATAGTTTTCATATTGACATAATTGTTGCCAAAGCTGGCGTTTTTGTTGTGGTGCATTGGCTAAGGCATCTAAATTCGTTGTTTGAATCACTAACTGATTTTGCCACGATTCATCTGGTTGAATATCAATAAACCATACCACTTTATTTATTTCATTAGCAGGAATAATGAGTTGCGATGGCGTAAGCACCAATACGTGTTCAGTGCTAAGACTAATGGCATTTAAAATATCCTGATATATTTTTTGTGTTGGCTTTTGTTCTGCAACAACAATTAAGCGGATTTCATCACTAATATGTGTTGCAAATTCACCTTTGAACGCGGCTGCATCACGCAAAACATATTGTGTGATATTACATTGCTTTAAATACCAATCTTGTTCAGTCATGATTAAGAAAGTGTTTTTTTGTTAGAGATTAAGGGACGTTAATTGTATAATCAACGGCTAAATTTATAAAGGTTTTTTCATTGAGGTAATATGGCAACATCTGCTTTTACACCAGCAAGTCAAGTAATAGAACGACACGAGAGTATCTTTAACAATAAAAATGTTATCTTTGCTGGCGATATTCAAGACAGTTATCCGGCAAGTTTTTCGGCGCATAACATCAAAATTCATTGTTCTCAGTTTCATACCTATTTACGACTAAAAAATTACACCCATAAGGTCGAAACGCTTTTTGCTTTGCTACCTGATTCTACCTTTTACACAAACATGGATACGGTCATCTACTATTGGCCAAAAACAAAAAGTGAAGCGCAGTTTCAGTTGTCTTACTTATTACATAACATGGCTAAAGGGAGTGATATTTTTATTGTTGGTGAAAACCGCTCAGGGATTAAAAGTGTTGAAGCTTTGTTAAATGAGTTTGGTTCCATCCAAAAAATAGATAGTGCCAGACGTTGCAGTTTATATCATTTTCAAGCCGATCATCGTTTGGCCTTTGAGTTTGAAAAATGGTGGTTGAGCTATCATTTAACAATCGATAATCACGACATTGAAGTGAAAAGTTTACCAGGCGTATTTAGCCAAAAAGGGTTAGATGCGGGTAGTGAATTGCTATTAAATGCATTGATGGAACATGCAGACATTGTTAAAGGACATGTTTTAGATGTCGGATGTGGCTCGGGTATTTTGGCAACAGTGCTTGCTAAATTATATCCTGATATTACGTTAACACTGTCTGACGTTAATAGTGCGGCATTAGAATCAAGCAAAGCAACGTTAGCGAGTAATCATTTATCAGCCAGTGTTGTTGCCAGTGATGTTTTTTCTAATTTGAATGATAAATACCATTTGATTATATCAAATCCGCCTTTTCATGACGGCAAGCAGACCGATTATACTGCGGTTAATGCTTTAATTAGCCAAGCCAAAAAACATCTAAAATTGAATGGTTATTTGTGTATAGTAGCAAACTCATTTTTACCCTATCAAACGATTTTAAATGACACGTTTAAAAGTGTAGAAGTGATAGCACAAACGACAAAATTTAAAGTCTATTTAGCCAGTCATTAATAAGTAATGATAATCGAATATTCATGCGTGAGTAAAGTGAACTAGATCACGCGTGAGAATTGTTGCTGTCTTGCCATACGGCGCATATAACTATCAAAACACATACATATATTACGAATTAATAAATGTCCTTTGGGTTGTACAACAATGGTATCATCACTAATCATGACCAGACCATCTTGTTGTAATGGTTTGAGTAACGATAAGTCTTGCGCAAAATAATCATCGAACTGAATAGTAAATTTTTGCTCTATTTGTTTTTTGTCTAAATAAAAATGACAAATAAGCTGTTTAATCACATCACGCCGAATAATATCATCATTATTTAAATTAAAGCCTTTCCATAAACCATTGCCAGTTTGTTCAACTTGGTTTTGATAAATTTTTAGATCTTTTTGATTTTGCGCATAACTATCACCCAGCATGCTAATTGCCGATACACCAAGTCCCAATAAATCAGCATCACCTTGCGTGGTATAACCTTGAAAATTGCGGTGCAATTTATTTTGCTGCTGCGCGATTGCCAGTTCATCAGTGGGTTTAGCAAAGTGATCCATACCGATAAATTGATAACCAGCTTGGGTTAATTTTTCGATACAGGTTTGTAAAATCTGCAATTTTTGATTAGCGTTAGGTAAATCCTGATCTTTGATCTTTCGCTGAGCGGCAAAACGACTAGGAAGATGAGCATAATTAAAGACACTCAATCGATCTGGTGAAATATCGATAACCTTATTTAAGGTTTCGGTAAAACTTTCTACTGTTTGTTTAGGTAATCCATAGATAAGATCCAAGCTAATTGAATGGAAATGATTTTTACGTGCTTGCTTAATTAATGAGCGTATTAGATTTTCATCTTGTTCACGATTAATTAAATTTTGAATTTCGTGATTAAAATCTTGAATTCCCATACTCAGTCGATTAAATCCGAGGCTAGCAAGATGATCAATAGTTTGAGGAGTAATTTCCCGTGGGTCAATTTCAATTGACAGTTCAGCATTTTGCGCAAAATTGAAATGCTTTCTTAGCGAAACAATCAGGCGGGTAATTTCATCGTTGGTCAAAAAGGTTGGGGTACCGCCGCCCCAATGCATTTGCGAGACAATACGGTTTTTGAATAGTTGTGATCGCTTTTCAATTTCAATATCGAGTATATCTAAATATTTAGTAACTTTTTGAGTCTGGCGGGTAACTAGTTTGTTACAACCACAAAAATAACAAAGCTTATGGCAAAAAGGGATATGAACATAAAGCGATAATGGTCTATCGGGATAACGATTGGCCGCCGCTAAAAAATCTTGGTCTTTAAAATTTTCATTAAATTCGAGCGCTGTTGGGTATGATGTATATCTCGGACCAGAATAATTATATTTTTCAATTAATCTTTGATCCCATAATTGCGTTTGAATTTTATTATTATTTTTATTTAATTCGGCATCTAACATTGCTATTTCCATGATTTTTTTTAATTGGTTTTTGTTTAGTTTTGATTTTGGTTCTATTTTTTATACGATTGGTTTTTTTTAAAAATAGTAACGTACAAATCAATAATCCAAAATATAAACTAAGCATTATTAGTAATGGCATTATGTTCTCATTATTTATCTAAGCTGATTTGTATTGAACAATACCGATTTTAAGATCATATCAATTAAAATCGCTGTATTTTAATTGATATGACTTAAATACTTTATAATCACATTCACGTCGGATTATGATCATTTAATCGATTTTTAATGACGTTTTAATAAATTGACGATATCGTCTTTCGCTTCATCTTGTTCATCATCAAAATCATCATCACTATAACCAAGCTGTTGCATCAGCTCTTCTATACGGTTTAGTTTGCTATCAAGGTATGACTGTTGTTCTTTGGTTAATTTACTATCACTTTCGACTAAATCAAGTAGTTGCTCTAATTTTTCATCATTTTCTAATTGTTCTAACTCTTCTTGAGGGGATAAGCGTTTTTTTATTGGTTTTGACTCTTTGACTAAAACAGGTTTGCTTGTTGCATCATCCGCAATTAAGGCAATTGGCTTTTTACTACCAATTCGCGGATCTTTAATGGTATTGGATGATTTTTTATGTTGATTATTATCTTGACCATTAAAACGTGAACCGCTCGGTAAACCTTTATGTTTACGTTTGCGTTTCAGTTCACGCGACTCTTCATTTATTTCTTGACGGCTTTTTTTGGGTTTTAGCTTCGATTTAGTTTTTAACATATAATCTCAATTTTATATTCAAGTTAAATTTTACGTTTATATTTTATCAGTAACTCACTTAGATAGCTACGATGAAGCATCAATGCTAATTTGTGATTGTAAAAAATAAGAATTATGTATAATCTGAACCGATTATTTTTGCATTAATCATCAAAGAGAAAAGTAAAATATGAAGAATCATTTGAGTCCTTATATGCAATTTAGCCGTAAAGAGTGGGCAAGTTTGCGTAATGCGGTACCAATGACTTTAACTTCCGAAGAATTAACTTCGTTACAAGGAATTAATGAAGATTTATCGATGGATGAGGTAAGTGAAATCTATTTGCCTTTATCTCGACTACTTAATTACTATATTAGTAATAGCCTTTCTAGGCAGGTTGTGTTATCAAAATTTTTAGGTAAAAGTCAGAAAATCCCTTATATTATTGGTATCGCAGGTAGTGTGGCTGTCGGTAAAAGCACCACTGCTCGAGTATTACAGGCGCTTTTGACACGTTGGCCTGAACATCGCAAAGTTGCATTGGTGACAACCGATGGATTTTTGTATCCAAATAAATGTCTTGAACAACGTGGAATAATGAATAAAAAAGGCTTTCCACAATCTTATGATATCAAAAAATTGATTAATTTTGTTGCTGACATTAAGTCAGGGCAAAAACAGGTCAGTGCCCCTGTTTATTCGCATTTAGTTTATGACATTGTCGAAAATGAAGAAATTATTATAGACAGTCCCGACATTTTAATTCTTGAAGGATTAAATGTTTTACAAGGTTTAGTCAATTATACTCAAGCTAACAATCGGGTATTTGTTTCTGATTATGTCGATTTTTCAATATATGTCGATGCACAATTACCGTTATTACATGATTGGTATGTCAATCGATTTTTGAAATTTAGAGCTGGGGCATTTAGTGATCCTAATTCCTATTTTCACCATTATTCACAGTTGCCAGAACAAGAAGCTGTGAATATTGCTAACCGCCTTTGGCGAGAAATTAATGAATTAAATTTGATCGAAAATATTTTGCCAACACGGGAACGAGCAAGTTTGATTCTAACCAAAGGGAAAGATCATAAAGTTGATTGTATACAACTGAGAAAATAAACAATTGGGGAAATGAATATGAAAAAAGTAATAAAGTTAGTCAGTAAATTAAGTATGTTGACTTTGGTCACAACCTGCTCAATGAACAGCTTTGCGCAAAATCATCAATCTGAAGGGCTAACTTGTGAAAGCAAAAAGCAGGCTATTCAAGCCGAAATTGAACAAGCTAAAAGCCATAATAACAGCCATAAAATTAACGGGCTTGAGAAAGCGTTTGATGAAGTTAATACGCATTGTAGTAATGCCGATTTAGAGTCAAAATATAAGCAAGATATTGCCGAAAAAACGGATAAAGTTGTTGAAAGAAAGAATGAATTAGCTCAAAAAACTGAAAAATACGCTAAAGATAGTAAAAAGTTCGATCAAGAAAAAATTGATAAGTTAAAAGCAAAAGTACAAAAAGCCGAACAAGAACTAGCGGATGCTAAACAAAAACTTGCTGATTATTATCAACAAGTAACAATTAAATAGATGAATTGCTAACCTACTTATTTTTTATCTTCACGCTATCAATTTTAATATTGATAGCGTTTTTAACATCACGTTAGACAGCTATTATCCTAGACTTTTGCCATCAAAAATAGTAAGGTGTGCGCCTTACTACGTGGTTCGTGAACCTCCCACGCTAAAAAACTAAGGAAAATTTAATGAGTAAAATTACACTACTTGGCGACCAATCTGTTCGCTATCCAACTGACTATTGTCCAAATATTTTAGAAACCTTCGATAATAAACATCCGGGTAATGATTATTTTGTTAAATTTAACTGCCCGGAATTTACCAGTCTTTGTCCGATAACCGGTCAACCGGATTTTGCTACGATTTATATTTCGTATGTACCAAATATTAAGATGGTTGAGAGTAAATCACTCAAACTGTATCTCTTTAGTTTTCGTAATCATGGCGATTATCATGAAGATTGCATTAATATCATCATGAAAGATCTGATCAAGTTAATGGATCCTAAATATATTGAGATTTGGGGAAAATTTACACCGCGCGGTGGTATCTCTATCGATCCTTATGCCAATTATGGTAAAGCTGGCACCAATTGGGAGCAGATAGCGATGAACCGTTTGGCTAATCACGATCTTTATCCTGAAAAAGTTGATAATCGCTAATTTTTGTCGAAAAAATCAAATCGGAACAGTTAAAAATGCAAAATCGTAAAGCACTAGTGATATTTTCTGGTGGGCAAGATTCTACCACCTGTTTACTGCAAGCCATTGCAGATTATGGACGTGAAAACGTCGAAACCATTAGTTTTCAATATGGACAACGACATGCCATTGAACTTGAAAAAGCGAAATGGATTGCTGACGATCTTGGTGTGAAACAAACCGTCATCGACACTTCAGTGATCAAACAAACGACCAATAATGCGTTGATTGATGAGGCGCAGGAAATTAAAGCTGCCAAAGACGGGGATTATCCTAATACCTTTGTTGATGGGCGCAATATGCTATTTTTATTGTTAGCAGGCTGTTATGCCAAACAACACGGTATTAAAGATATTATTATTGGCGTATGTGAAACTGATTTTAGTGGTTATCCGGACTGTCGAGATATCTTTATCAAATCGATGAATGTGTCAATGAATTTAGCTATGGATTACGCTTTTAATATTAAAACGCCTTTAATGTATCTTACCAAAGCGCAAACATGGGAAATGGCCGATAAGCTGGGTTATTTGGATTATATCCGAAACCATACTCATACTTGCTATTATGGCGTAGAGGGTGGATGCGGTAAGTGTCCTAGCTGCATTCTTCGCGAGAAAGGTTTAAACCAATACCTTAATCATTCAAATTAATTGTCATACTGGGTTCACTCACCCCATAAAAAAGGAAAATTTATGTATCTGAACACGCATTCAGAGCAAACAAGCAAATTTACTCACACGCAACAAATGAAAGCCCTTGGCTGGCTTTCGTTTTTTCATATTTTGGTTATTGCTTCAAGTAATTATTTGGTGCAAATCCCGTTTGATATCTTCGGGTTTCATACCACTTGGGGGGCTTTTACCTTTCCATTTATCTTTCTGACTACCGATTTAACCATTCGGGTATTTGGTGCTAGTCTTGCCAGAAAAATTATCTTTGTTGTTATGATACCGGCATTACTGTTCTCTTATTCCATTTCGGTTGTATTTTTTGAAGGGCATTGGATGGGATTTTCAGCTTTGTCTGATTTTAACAGTTTTGTTTTCCGTATTGCCTTAGCCAGTTTTGCCGCTTATTTAGTTGGGCAATTGATGGATATTACTGTGTTTAATTATTTACGTAAAAATAGAGCATGGTGGGTAGCACCTTCGGCATCAGCTGTATTAGGTAATGGTATTGATACGATTGTCTTTTTTGCGATCGCATTTTATAAAACGAGCGATGAGTTTATGGCAACGCATTGGGTTGAAATTGCCGCTATCGATTATAGTTTTAAAATTATTATCTGTGGCTTATTCTTTTTACCGCTTTATGGCATTATTTTGAACTTTATCTTAAAAAAATTAATTATCAAAACATCGTAAATCAGCTATTAATTATCGAATAATATTAGAAAATATAGATATTTAGAGCTTATTGGCCTCATGATAAGTTCTAAATGTCATAATCCTCCTTCAATAACCTCGTTCTGCCAATTTTTTTACTAATTTAAAAATTTTATTTATCTCAAGATCGGCTAAAAATCTTGATAAAGATTCTTTGCTAATGTTTATACAATGGGACATAATATTGACAATAAAATAACAAGTATATTTACCTGTAATAGTAAGGATTAGATGAAAAAATGAGATTGATAAAACAGTTGGCTGTGTTAGGTTTGTTTTTGGCGTTATGTGCTTGTGACGATCAAAAAAAGAAAACTGTCGATTTAGAAAGTACTAATAAAACGGAGCTCATTACCGATAATTCTACGCATAATTCGAATGTTAATTCGCAATCTCATAGTTCGTTTAATCCAACACCTGAATTAATTGAAAAATATAAAGGTAAAAGCCTAAAAGTTATCGATAGTTCAGAAGTTATTATTGATGGTACAAGTACTTTAGTTGTGACGTTTTCTGTTCCTATCAATCCAAAATTGCATTTTTCAAATTTATTAAGATTGGTTGACAAAGAGAGTGGTGTGGTTGATGGCGCTTGGGAGTTGTCTGATAATGGCCTTGAATTAAAACTTCGTTATCTTCAACCCAATCGTAAATTAGTTTTAACTATTGATAAAATGTTATCAGCGATTAATGATAGTCATTTATCAGATGTTTATCAAACCGAGATAACCACTCAAGACCGTAAACCAACAGTCGGCTTTGCAAGTACAGGATTATTATTGCCAAGTAAATCCATGAGTGGATTGCCTATTACCACGCTCAATGTTGACAAAGTTGATATAAACTTTTTCAAAATTAAGCCAGAAAAATTATCCAGTTTGATCGATAATTATGGCTTTATTAATATGTTATCAATTTGGCGTTCGCAAGAAATGAGTGAATTTACCGACTTAGTTTATTCCTCAAGATTTGATCTTAATCCTAAACCGAATGCTCAAGAAACCATTATCGTTAACCTTTCTAACATTGCTAAACTCAATCAAGAAGGGGTTTATATTGCGGTAATGAATCAAGCAGGAACTTATAATGAATATAACCCAGCAACAATATTTTCTATAAGTAATATTGGGGTTTCACTTCATCACTATAAAAATGGTAAATTAGCGGTAATGGTTCATGGTTTAGATAATGGTAAACCACTGGCCAATATTAATTTATCACTGCTATGCCAAACCGAAAATAGTAACAAAACCTGTAAAAACCTGACAGCAACAACAGATGAAGATGGTTATGCTGAATTTACCAAAACAAAAAGCTCTGCCTATAACATCTTGACAGCTACTGATGGACAGCAAACCTCATTTGTGACGATTGATCGAAATGCGCTCAATTTAACGGATTTCAATCTATCTGGTACGCCGTTTTATCAAAAACAATTGTTTGTTTTTGGGCCTCGTGACCTTTATCGTCCAAAAGAAACGGTCTATTTCAATGCACTATTACGTGACGCAGATGGTCAGCCATTACCTAGACAACCCATCATCGCTGAGGTGATATCGACAAATGGTCGAGTGGTTGAAACTTTCCATTTAAAAAGTCGTGCTGATACCAATGGATTATATCAACAAGAGTTTGTTATTCCCGATGATGCCGCAACAGGTAATTGGACAATTCGTTTTAATTTAGGAGATGATAACTTTCGCCAATGGAACTTCAAAGTAGAAGAGTTTTTGCCAGAACGGATGGCGATGGAAATTCACAGTGTATCTGATGAGCCAATTCTAAAGAATGAAGATGTTTCCTTTGATATCAAAGGTTGGTATTTATATGGTGCACCTGCATCTGGTAATCGCTTAGATGCGAATCTTTATTTAAAGAAAGCCGACACTATTGCTGGATTAGCTGATTTTAAAATTGGTCCAGTTACTGATGATAATCTATATGAGGATCTAGATTCTTTAGGGTTGGAGTTAGATAACGATGGCTTAACTCAAATTGATGTGAAGAAAGTTTATTGGTCCGAAACGCAATCGCCTGTCAAAGTTGTTTTACAAGCTAGTTTGCTAGATTCTGGCGGTAGGCCGGTTACACGTTATGCAACGCAAACTATTTGGCCAGCACCTAAAATGCCGGCAATTCGAGCATTATTTGAAGACTCGCCTTATTATGATTGGAATAGCGATAATTATTTACAGCGTCCTACTGTAGACATAAATAGTAATGCTGAATTCGAAATCGCTTACGTTGATACGCATGGTGAAAAATTAGGTACAAATTCATTAAAAGCTAGACTGATTCGTGAGCGTTATAATTATTATTGGGTGTGGTCAGATGTAGATGGCTGGAGCCAAAGTTACAACTCCAAGGAGTTTGTCGTTTCGGAAGATCAGTTATCGATTGAGCCAGGCAGTACCACAAAAATAGCCTATCAACCAACCGATTATGGGTCTTACCGTGTTGAAGTTGTCGATACTAACACTCAAGTCGTAACAAGTTTTCGATTCTGGTCTGGTTATGACTGGGAGGATAATACTCAAGGTACTAAATCGGTACGTCCAGACCAAGTTAAGTTAAGTATTGATAAGCCATCTTACAATCCAGGCGATGTCGCTAAAGTTAATGTCCAAGCACCTGTCGCAGGGTCTGGCTATATTTCTCTTGAAACCAACGATGGCACCATTTGGAAAAAAGCCATTACAGTGGGTGAAGAAGGTTTAGATGTCGACATTCCTATTGAAAAATGGGGACGACATGATATTTACATTAGTGCCATGATTGTTCGCCCGTCGACGGACGCTTCAGTGCAAACTGTCAAACGCGCAATTGGTTTGCTTTATTTACCGATTGATACGGCTAATCGTCAATTAAATTTTTCAATTGATGCACCCGTACAAGTACAACCAGAAAGCGTTGTGCCGATTAAAATTAAAATGGATCCATCATCTATCCAGAAAGATAAAAAAGTGACTGTATTGGTTTCAGCAGTTGATTCTGGCGTGTTAAATATTACTGATTATGTCACCCCCGATCCTTATGCTGGGTTCTTAGGGCGTAAACGTTATAATGTCGATATTTATGATGTCTATGGCAAATTAATTGAAGCTACCGGCCGTAATGTTAACATGAGCTTCGGTGGTGATGCGATGGGCGCTGGCGGGAAAAAACCGTCAAATGACGTTCAAATTGTTGCACAACAACTCAATACCATTGAGTTAAATGACGAAGGTGAAGGTGAGATTAATTTACCTTTACCTAATTTTAATGGTGAACTACGAATAATGGCGCAAGCATGGGATGATAACCGTTTTGGTAAGGCGGATAAAAAAATGAAGGTTGCCGCGCCGGTTGTGGTTGAATTATCTACGCCGCGATTTTTATCTGGTGGTGATCGCGCTGTATTAGCGTTAGATGTGCATAATTTGACTGATAGCACACAAACTATGCAAATTGAAGTATCAACCGCGGGTTTGATTAAGCAAAATGAAGCACAAACGATATCGGTTAAACTTGATAGTAAACAAAAAGAGATTATTCAAATTCCTGTAATTGCGGATTATGGTTATGGTGCAGGTTCAGTGACGATAGCGGTCAAAGGTATTTTACTCGAAGGTAATTCAGAGGTTAACATTGAACGTTCATGGTCAATTGGCGTAAGACCAGCCTATGCTGGTACAACGCGATCTTATGTAGCAGCATTAAATGCCAATGAAAGTTGGCAATTACCAGACCAAGCATTAACGGGATTAATTGATAACACTGTTGCTGGGCAGTTGGTTATCTCTAATCAACCACCCTTGAATATTGCTCAATATATCAAAGCATTATTTGCATATCCTTACGGTTGTTTGGAACAAACAACCAGTGGTTTATTCCCATCGCTATATGCCAATAGTGAACAACTTGCAGAGTTAGGCATTCAAACCGATGCTGATGATAAACGTCGTGAAAAAGTACAATTGGGTATTTCACGTATCTTATCAATGCAACGCAGTAACGGCAGCTTCGGTTTATGGAATAGCCATAACGAAGAAGAGCATTGGTTGACTGTGTATGCAACTGACTTCTTATTGCAAGCTAAAGAACGGGGTTATCAAGTTAGTGATAAAGCGCTTGATTTAGCAATGACGCGCATAGGTCAATATATTTATGATGCATCTGCATTTAATAATCTTAATTATTATGGAGATTCGCGTAATCTTGAGTTTACTAAGTTGTCAATTAAAGCTTATGCATTAATGGTGCTAACTAAACAAAATAAAATTACCTCAGCAATGCGTAACGAGATAAATTATTTATCAGACAAAATTAATAGTGATAAATCATTTATCTATTCACCACTACCTTTAGCGCAATTAGCAGTTGCTGCAAAATTGAATGGTTATCAACCTATCTATGAACAATTAATACCATTAATTTTCAGCACGCCATATCAGTATAATAATAACTGGTTAGGTAATTACGGCAGTGAAATACGTGATAGAGCATTAATACTCTCTTTACTGTTAGATAACAATATGGCTCAAAATAATCAAGCTAGTTATTTATTTAATCTATCGGCGTTATTAAATGATAAACGCTATTTTTCAACACAGGAGCTAAACGCATTGTTTATTGCTGGTTGGTCATTAGAACAACATAGCACTGGTCATAAATTCAACGTGTCGATAAATGGTAAAGTTAATGAAGTGACTTCGGCCTTTTCACACGCTTATGATTATGATGGGTTAGCTCAAGGGTTAACGATTAATAATGTAGAATCGGGTGAACCACTTTATATTAAGTTTTCTGTTACTGGTTATTCCAAAATAGCACCAGCACCAACGTCACCTGATGATTTCTTTAATATCAGTCGACGCTATTACGATTTGCAGGGTAATAACATATCACCAACAACTTTAGAGGTTGGTTCAATGATGGTTGTAGTTCTAGATGTAACGGCTAAAAAACCGGTTAATGATGCATTGATTGTTGATTTTTTACCAGCAGGTTTAGAACTTGAAAATCAAAATCTTTCTAATAGTAGCGTAAATTTATCATCAATTCCTGCTATAGCTGATTTAATGAAAGGTGAGGATATTAGTGATATTAAATATCAAGAATATCGAGATGATAGATATGTTGCCGCCGTTAATCTGCAAACATATGTAGCGCGTGATACCTATCGTAAACGTATCGTTTATTTAGTTAGAGCGGTAACGCCAGGCGATTATATGATTCCTTATCCCTATGTTGAATCTATGTATCGTCCAGATCGTTTTGCGATAGGACAATCACCTGATTTGATGACAATTTCAAATCCGAAAAAGGAACAAAATTAATCAAATATCAATAAACTTAACTGATTATTCCGCCAAAGTATTTGGCGGAATTTTTATTTGTAAGTATATTTAGCAAGGTCACATAACAACGATAATGAAAAAACACTTCTATAAATTATTCAAATTTGTATTGATATTATTGGTTTTATTAGTCGGTAGTTTTTTGATTGCTGATTCTCTTTTTCCATTATCTATTTCCCAAAATAAAACTACGCAAACGGTTGTTGCTGAAGATGAAACACCCTTATGGCGATTTGCAGACCAAAATGGTGTTTGGCGTTATTCGGTCAACCTTGATGAAGTGCCCGACTATTATCTTGACGTTTTATTAAATTATGAAGATCGTTATTTTTACGATCATATCGGTATCAATCCGGTTTCTTTAGTTCGTGCAGCTTGGCAAAATATAGCTAATGATCGAATCATTTCCGGAGGCAGTACTCTCTCTATGCAAGTGGCGAGATTATTATATCCACATGATCGAACACTGCTCGGTAAGCTAAAACAGCTTTTTCGAACCCTGCAACTTGAATTACATTATAGTAAAAAGGAGATTTTAACTTTATATATTAATCATGCTCCTTATGGTGGCACAATAGAGGGTATTGGCGCAGCAAGCTGGTCCTATTTTGGTAAACATCCCAAAGCGTTAACAAGAAGTGAAGCTGTATTATTAGCCGTATTACCTCAAGCGCCCAGTCGATTGAGGCCTGATCGATTTCCTGAAAGAGCGAAGCAAGCTCGCGATAAAGTATTAGATAGATTGGCGCAATATAAGGTGTGGCCTAATGATTTGATCGATCAAGTCCGACGTGACGAAGTTTGGGTCTATCCACGAAAAGCACCGCAGTTGGCGCCTTTATTGGCTTATCGTCTAAAACAGAAATATCCGAATGAGGATATTATTCATTCCACTATTGATGCTTCGCTTCAATATAATTTAGAAGATTTAGCCATCAATCGAGCCTCACAACTACCGCCTAAAACATCATTGGCTATTTTGGTTGTCGATCATACTGATATGACAGTTAAAGCGTATATCGGTTCAGCTGATTTTAATGACAAAGAGCGCTTTGGCCAAGTGGATATGATTAGTGCGTTAAGATCGCCTGGCTCTACACTAAAACCTTTCATTTATGCCTTTGCCATTGATGATGGTATGATTCATTCAGAATCGTTACTCCAAGATGTTCCACGTATTACCACTGATTATCGACCCACTAATTTTGATGAGGGATTTAATGGCCCGGTTAGCGCATCGGATGCGTTAAGTAAATCATTAAACTTACCAGCGGTACAATTAATTGAGTTATATGGGCCAAAACGATTTGCCGGTAAATTGGCTGGCATCGGTTTACCGTTATCGTCCATAGCAAATGAACCGAATATCTCTTATATATTAGGTGGCGCTTCTGTAAGAATGGATAATCTTGTCAGCGCTTATAGTGCATTTGCAAGGCATGGTGAGGTGAGTCCTTTGCGCTTTACTCAACAAGCGCCATTAATTACTAAACCCCTTATTTCAGATGGTAGCGCTTGGATAACAAGACAAATGCTAATTAATAATAATTTATTAGCTTATAAAACCGGAACCAGTTATGGCTATCGTGATGCTTGGGCGATAGGTATCAATCCACGGTATTTAATTGGCGTTTGGGTAGGGCGGCCTGATGGAACACCTGTTGTGGGGCAATATGGTTCAATGTCTGCAATGCCAATTTTACAACATGTTAATTCTATTTTATTAAACCGAGAAAACCGTTTAAATCGTCCACTTATTGCTTATCCAAAACCAGAATCAGTATCATCTATAAAAATTTGTTGGCCATTAGGGCAACCGCTTCCTGAGTCAGATGCAAACTGTCACCGCCAAAAAACAGCATGGGTATTGAATAATATGGTTCCACCAACATTAAGCACCTATAGTGAGTTAAAAAATAATATTTATCGTTCTGGTTCGATAACGATTTGGGTTAATGAACAAGGTGAGCGTGTGGCGGCGGATTGCTCTGGCGCGCAAAAAAAACAAGTCGCGCTATGGCCAGTATCCTTAGAAAACTTTCTATTAACCAAAGAGAAAAGACGGGCTTTATTGCCACCAATTGATAAACGTTGTCCGGTAATGGGGCAAGATGTTTTTATGTCACTCAATATTGTTGGACTAAATGATAAACAATTGCTTAGGGCATTGCCCGGCAACAATCAAGTCACTGTTGATTTAACACCAGAGGGGGGATATGGAGAAAAATGGTGGTTTTTAGATGGCAATCTTATTGCACATTCGATGGATAGTGATAAAGTTGCAGTCACTTTATCACAAAAAGGTGAACACTTTTTATTATTGTTAGATGAAAGTGGTCAAATTGCACGTGTCAAATTTACCTTCAATTAATAAGGATTAACTTATGGCTATAGAACGAACTTTATCAATTATCAAGCCAAATGCAGTTCGTAAACAGATAATTGGTGAGATTGAAACGCGTATATCACAAGCAAAATTCAAGATTATTGCATTAAAAATGTTGAAATTAACACAAGAACAAGCGGCGGGCTTTTATGCTGAACATCAAGGTAAACCGTTTTTTGACAATTTAGTAAAATTTATGACATCTGGTGCAATTGTTGTGCAAGTACTTGAAGGTGAAAATGCAATTCAACGCTATCGTGAATTGATAGGGCCAACTGATTTATCTAAAGCGGCTGCGGGCACGTTGCGAGCAGATTTTGCTGACAGTGTGACTGAAAATGCAGTACATGGTTCGGATTCAGCGGCATCAGCCGAAAGAGAGATTGCTTACTTTTTTGTCGAAAATGAAATAATAGGAAGCTAAAGCAGTTTATAAAATGAAGATGTTATGTGAGTTAGCAACAACATATTGTGCAACCAGACATCTAAAAATATTTTTGATTAATCATCTCTATCAAAATTGCGTGATGGTCTTTGAGAATGTTAATTAACAAGCAGCAATCATTAGTCACTCAATCATAAAAAAGTAGGTTGCTGCTTTTAATATAACTATTAGTTATAACCATGTAAAAATTTATTATTTATTTACCTCAGTTATTTGCTGTTAGACTTTAGCTGTACTTAACACTATCCTTATTTGGGGAAATCGAGATGAAATTTTTAACTAAAACGCTAAAAGTAGTAGCATTAATTGGTAGTTTATTAGGAACGAATTCTGCTTTTGCGGATCGTTTAGATGATATTGAAAAACGCGGTGAAATTAAAATAGCCGTATTTGATAGCAATCCGCCGTTTGGCTTTATTGATGAAAAAACGAATAAAATTGCAGGGCTTGATGTTGATTATGCTAATGAAATTGCTAAAGCATTGAATGTAAAAGTTGATCTTGTTCCAACTAATCCGGCTAACCGTATTCCCTTACTAACCTCACAAAAAGCCGATCTGATTGTAGCAAACTTTACGGTTACTGATGAACGCGCTAAAACAGTCGATTTTAGTTTACCTTACTTTGCTACCGGGCAAAAATTTATTGCCAAAAAAGGGTTATTAAAATCGCCTGATGATTTAAAAAATTTACGCATTGGTGCTGATAAAGGTACGGTAATGGAAATTACTTTACGTGAAAAGTATCCAACAGCTAAGGTGATCTCCTATGACGATACGCCTTTTGCTTTTACTGCATTGCGTAATGGTGTGGTACAAGCTATAACTCAAGATGATGCTAAATTAATTGGGTTACTTGCTAATGTGCCTGACGAACAACGCGCCGCATTTGAAATTTCGCCATTTAGTATTACCCAAGAGTATCAAGCTGTTGGTATTCCAAAAGGGGAAACCCGTTTGAAAGAAAAGGTTGACCAAATACTATTAAAACTTGAAAATGATGGTGAAGCATTAACGATTTATAATCGTTGGTTTGGACCAGAAACCAAATCAGCTATGCCGCGCGGTGATTTTAAAATAGGTCAAGGTTTATAATTTATGTTTGAGCAGTTACTAGAACCACGTTACTTATGGTGGTTATGGGATGGTTTTTTAGTCACTATCGCTATTTCGGTTTTAACAATCATTTTATCTACTGTATTGGGTTTTTTGCTAGTTATTGCTCAACAAAGTCATATCAAATTTATCAAAGGCGTTGTAGTTAGCTATAACGCCATTTTTCGTTATTCGCCATTATTGCCTCAACTGTTTTTTTGGTACTTTGGCATTGGAAGTTTATTACCTGCTGAATTTAAAATGTGGTTATTTGATGAACCACAGATTAATTTATTTTTGTTCACTTTAAAAATGCCGTCATTTGAATTTATTATTGGTTTGATTGCTTTAACATTTTATTCTAGTGCGTTTATTGCTGAAGAATTTCGAGCAGGAATATCTGGGGTGAGTAAAGGGCAACAGCAGGCATCATCGGCACTCGGGTTGACTTGGTGGCAAAGTATGCGTTTTATTATTTTGCCGCAAAGTTTTCGTATCGCATTCCCACCATTAATTGGTCAATATATGAATATTATCAAAAATTCATCCCTGACCATGGCGATTGGCGTCTTAGAGTTGTCTTACGTTTCTCGACAAGTAGAAACTGAATCGCTTAAAACTTTTCAGGATTTTGCCATTGCAACGTTTTTATATATTTTAGCTATAGTGATTGTAGGTACGCTCGGCAATATTTATCAGGCAAAACGACTGCAATTTGGTAACAAGGTTTAGTTATGGAACTTAAAGGTTTAGCACTTATTTGGAATAACCTGGATTATTTAATGTGGGGAAACTTTCCTGGCGGCATTTTCTTGACACTATTAATGAGCATTGCCGCTATCTTTTTTTCTACACTTTTGGGGATTTTAGCTGGGGTAGGCTTAACGGTGACCAAAGGTATATGTCGCTATATATTAATTAGTTTATTGGGTTTTTTAAGAGCTATTCCTGTGATTATGCTAATTTTTTGGACTTACTTTTTATTACCTATATTGCTTGATATTGATGTGCCAGCTATAGCTACAGTGATATTCGCGTTATCCTTAATTGGCGCGGCTTATATTGGTCATTCAGTTTATGCGGGTATGATTGCGATTGCCAAAGAACAGTGGCAAGCAGCCTATTCGTTAGGTTTGACTAAAAGACAAGTTATTATTTTTATTATTTTGCCGCAAGCACTAAAAATGATGTTGCCATCTTTCGTTAATCAATGGGTTTCACTCATTAAAGATACCTCTTTAGCTTATATTGTTGGTGTGGCTGAATTTACTTTTGTTGCAACACAAATCAACAATCGTAGTATGGTTTATCCAACCGAGATATTTTTATTTGTCATTGTCGTTTATTTTATTATTTGCTGGTTGTTGGATTTTTCTTTATCTATGCTATCAAAAAGTCGATTATTTCGTATTCACTGATCATTATTGTTGAACCGCCAAACTAACCATAATTTCTGATTATGTTAAGTTTGGTAAAATCATTATCCCTTTATCAAATATAGCCTTATTCCACTTTACTTGGGCGTATCAAACCGAAATGGAATTTATATTTGAAATTTATTGCATTAAGGTTGTATTAAGATTTATTGATTAAATTAGTTCACATTATAAATAATATTGGTTTTTTTTATGTGGAACAATGTGAATACTCAACTTTTTTTACTCATTAATGCATCAGAACAAGCTTCAAAAACATTTGTCTATTTTGCTGTTTTTTGTGCAAATTATTTAGTATATTTGCCTGTCATTGTTTTAGGCATTTATTGGTTTTTACAGCCTTCTTGTCGACAATTAATTATTAAAATTGCCATTGGTTTAGCTTTGGCATTATTGGTCACGTTTATTCTTCGCCATCTCTTTTATTCACCGCGTCCTTTTGCACAAAATATAGGGACCAATTATTTATATCACGATAAAACAAGTTCATTTCCTAGCCAACATGCGGTTTTTGTTTGGACTATTTGTTTAGTCATTTGCTTAAATTACGGTGCTAAATTAAAAAAACTTCTAATGCTATTTACTGTTGTGGCTATTTTAGTCTGTTGGAGCCGAGTCTACTTAGGTGTCCATTGGCCATTAGACATAGTGGGGGGCTTTATAGTGAGTTTAATTTCAGCTTATGTAATACAAAAGTTATGGCCGATTATTTATAAATTACTATCAATGATTTTTATTCGCTGATAAGTATTTTAATTAAATAAACATCATTCATTTTTACATATTCATTAACGTTGATAGCTAAACACGAACTTCCTTTAGGGATAGGTATAAATGTAGTATAGGTTTTTTATGAAAAGAATAATTCAAATGCTTTTAACTCGTCCTATATCACTGCGTACGCTCATTGTGTCAGTTGCAGTATATCAAGCGACAATTTTGAATATCAGTTTTTACAAACAAGTTTTAATCAAATTATCTTTAGATTCTATTGAAAATATTGCCTTTTTTATATCCATGCCTGTTGTTGTTTTTTGTGTGATTTTTATCCTGCTCACTCTGCTATTAAATCAATGGTTAGTTAAAATAGTAGCAAGTAGTTTAGTCATAATCGGTTCAGCACTCTCTTATTTTATGCTCAGATTTGGCATTATGATTGATCGCAGTATGTTGCAAAATACGTTAGAGACGAGTTTTACTGAATCGGCATCGTTGATAACCTTTGAATTAATAAACTGTATTTTACTGTTAGGGATTTTACCCAGTATTGTCATTATATTTGTTAAAATTAAACCAAGAACGATAGGATTATATTTTTTATTTAAGCATGTCATGATTGTATTATTAGCACTGTTATTGGTTGGGCTTATTGCGCTTATTTTTTATAAAAATTATGCTACGTTTGTGCGTAATAATAGCAAAATAATCAAATATCTACTCCCATCCAATTATATTGGTGCACTATACGGACAATATCAATTTGAACAAAATAAAAATCGCCCTTTTTTAACAATCGGTGATGATGCTCATCGGCAAGTCGTTAATAGTGATAGTGAAGCTATTAAAACAGTTGTTGTGTTAATAGTTGGCGAAACAGCGCGTAGTGAAAATTTTGCACTAAATGGTTATGGTAAAAACACAACGCCTTTGTTAAGCAAACGTGATGATGTTATCTCGTTTCAAAATACAACGTCGTGTGGTACCTATACTGCTTTTTCTATCCCTTGTATGTTTTCGAATATGTCACGTAAAAATTACGATGAAGCTTTAGCTTTGCGTCAAGAAAATATACTCGATATTTTAAACAAACAAGGTATAAATGTAATTTGGTTGGATAATAATACTGGTTGTAAAGGTGTTTGTAACAGGATTGAAAATGAAAATATAACTAAAAAGTATCTAAATAGCGGTAGCAAACTTTGCCAAGATGGGGCGTGTTATGATGAAGTGCTTGTCAATGAGTTAGCCACAAAGCTGCAACATCTTGATAAAGATTCCTTAATTGTTTTACATCCTTTAGGTAGTCATGGTCCAAATTACTATCAACGTTATCCTGAACAATTTAGAACATTCACACCAACATGTGATACTAATCAGATAACTAATTGTGACTTAGGCAGTTTAGTGAATACTTACGATAATACGATTGTGTATACTGATTATATTATCAATCAAACAATTGAACTTTTACAACGTAAGCAAAATAAATATAACACGATGCTGATCTATTTATCCGATCATGGCGAATCGTTGGGTGAAAATGGTCTATATTTACACAGTTTTCCTTATTCAATTGCGCCAACACAACAAACTAAAATTCCATTTATTTTGTGGATTTCAAAGCATTTAGCAAACTTAAATCATATCAATACAGCATGTATACAAAATCATGCAAAACAGGACCTTTTATCGCATGATAATTTGTTTCATTTATTATTAGGCATTTTTGCTATTCAGACTAAAGAGTATAATCAATCACTCGATAGCTTAAATTCTTGTAAAAATGCTCGTGGATAGGTTTTAAAAATCATGAAAATATTAATTGTTGAAGACGATAATCTGTTACAAAAAGGGTTGTATGATGGTATCACCGCGAATGGTTATGTTTGTGAAGTGGCGGCAACAGGGGAACAAGCTGAACAACATTTACTATTTGGACAATTTAGTTTGATTATTTTAGATCTTGGCTTGCCCGATTGTGATGGACTTGAGCTTTTAACACGCTGGCGTAAAAATAAAATTAGTATCCCCGTATTGATTTTAACCGCTCGAGATACTATTGAAGATAGGGTTCAAGGATTAGATCTTGGTGCGGATGATTACTTAATTAAACCCTTTGCTTTGACTGAATTATTAGCACGCATTCGAGCGCTGATACGTCGGCATCAGGGAATTGCCGAAAACCTTATTAGTTATGGTCCTATCACCATTGATATAAAACAACAAAAGACCATTTTGTCTAATCAAGAAGTGATGCTAACCCCTAAGGAATTTATTGTGTTATCTCGATTAATGTTAAAAGCCGGTGAAAAAGTCCATCGAGATCTGTTGCAAAATGATTTGTATGATTGGCAAAGTGATCCGAGTTCAAATGTACTGGAAGTTTATATCCATGGGCTACGAAATAAACTGGGTAAAAATTTAATACGTACTGTAAGAGGTTACGGTTATCAGCTTAATACTCAAGACGATTAACCATGCACAATCAATTAAGAAAAAATGTTATGATCATAAATTCTATCAGTAAAATTCGTCACACAATTCGCTGGAATCTATTTTTTACTTTGGGCGCTATTATGCTGATTTGTCAAATCATCACCGTGTTTTGGTTATGGCATGAAAGTAAAGAACAAATTGATGTTTTAGTGAATTTAACTTTAAGCCAAAATAAAATTGACGAAGTTGTCGAACATGAGGAACTTGAAGCTATCTTTGCTTTGTTTTGTTCAGCTTTTTCGATGATGCTAGTTACGTTATTTTTAGCTTATAAGGCAATTAAATGGATAACAAAACCACTAGAAGTTCTTGAGCACGATCTTAACCAACGTACTGAGGAAAATCTTAAACCCATTGCCCCAATTAGTAATATGCGAGAGATCAAATCGATTACTACGGTATTAAATAATCTATTTTTAAGATTGAATAACACGTTATCACAAGAGCGGCTTTTTACCGCTGATGTTGCTCACGAAATGCGAACACCTTTAGCCGGTATTCGTCTCCATTTGGAATTATTAGAAACTAAACATCACATTGATTGCCATGAATTAATTGAGCGAATTGATCGTTTGGTCAATACAGTTGAACAATTATTGATGCTAGCTAGAGCCAGTCAAAAATTTACTATTGGTCAATATCAAAAAATTAATTTTTATCAAGATGTCATGATTCCATTAACCGATGAGTTAAGCGAATTAACTTCGCAAAAAAATCAGTTAGTTTTGTGGCAGGTTATTGACCATACTGTAACATTTAATGGTGATGCGACGTTAATTCGTCTATTAGTACGTAATTTAGTTGAAAACGCTCATCGATATAGCCCCGAAAATACTAACATCACTGTTAGTTGCCTTAAGGACGACAAAGATATTGTTATTTCGGTTATCGATGAAGGGATGGGCATTGATGAGTCAAAAAGTGAAAAACTGACCCAAGCTTTTTTCCGTATGGATAGAAAACATAATGGAATAGGGCTTGGGTTAAGCATCGTTAATCGTATATCTAATTTACATCATGGCGTATTCACCCTTAACAATAGACAAGATAATATTAAAGGTGCAGTAGCAACATTGCGCCTTACTGATTCACCTCGTTAACTAATTGAGTGATTAACTGATTGTGTTTGTTTTCTCTGATTAATGAAGCTAAAAACCGTTGCCAAGTGCGTTCAATTTTGGCTCTAGCAAAATAAGAAACATAATTAGCGATAGGAATCAATGTCGAATTACCAATGTTATCAATAATAATTAAGCGATTTGCTTCTGGTGATAAATGTTGAAATAAAATATTTTTACTTTTGATTGTCATGGTAATAATTCGATCATTTAACAATGCTGTTTTTAATGCTTTTAGCGAAATGACTAATGCATCAAAATATTGTTTGGTTAGCTGTTCATCCAACAAATATTTTTCAAGTGGAGTCGCTATTTCACCGTTATAATCACGAATGAGTTCAAACACATGACCTTGGCCATAATTGGTGTTTACCGGACCGTAATATTGTGCTAACGCATCCCATGATATGTGGCGTTTAATAAGATGCTTATAATAGGCTATTTCGCGGTTGGTTTCTTCTTCTGCCCCGTCATTATAATTGACTTTGATGCACTTATTCGGATCATCTGGGTGATGATAGCATTTACGGTGTAACCCCTTGCTTATATAATCTTTATCGGTAAGTTGAATTAAATTTTCCATCTAATTTTTAATGCGTTATTAATAGTTCGCTTAGAGTTTATCAGCAAGTGTTTTCGCATGCCATGATTTTTTATTTAAAATGTAGCGCTTTTATTATATTTCTGTATAATATTGCAACCCACGTTACAACAGTGTTTTTCCCAACACTGTTTTCGGTTGTCAAAGTTAATGTAACAACTCGAAGGGGTTAGTTAGTTAATAGCAACAATCAAAAAGTGTAAATAAATCAAATGATTTATTAACGTGAGATTAATTAAAAATTGGATAATTACGAATGAGTACTTTTTCAGCTAAACCAGAAACAGTTAAACGCGACTGGTATGTTGTTGATGCAGCAGGTAAAACGCTAGGTCGTTTAGCTACTGAAATCGCAAGCCGTTTGCGTGGTAAACACAAAGCAGAATATACACCACATGTTGATACAGGTGATTATATTATCGTTATCAATGCAGAAAAAGTTGCTGTAACAGGCAAAAAACGCACTGATAAGATCTATTATCGTCATACTGGCTACATCGGTGGACTTAAAGAAGCGACTTTTAAAGAAATGATTGAACGTCATCCTGAACAAGTCATCGAAATTGCTGTCAAAGGCATGCTACCGAAAGGTCCTCTTGGTCGTGCAATGTACCGTAAACTAAAAGTTTATGCTGGTAATGAGCACAATCATGCGGCACAACAACCGCAAGTATTAGATATTTAAGGGGATAGAAGATGGCTGATAATCAATATTACGGTACAGGTCGCCGCAAAAGTTCTGCTGCTCGCGTGTTTATTAAACCAGGTAGTGGAAATATCGTTATTAATAAACGTTCATTAGAGCAATACTTTGGTCGTGATACTGCTCGTATGGTTGTGATGCAACCTTTAGAGTTAGTTGAAATGACTGACAAACTTGATCTTTACATCACTGTTAAAGGTGGGGGTATTTCAGGTCAAGCGGGTGCGATTCGTCACGGTATTACTCGTGCATTAATGGAATATGATGAAACTTTACGTTCTTCATTACGTCAAGCGGGCTTTGTTACTCGTGATGCGCGTCAAGTTGAACGTAAAAAAGTGGGTCTACGCAAAGCACGTCGTCGTCCACAATTCAGCAAACGTTAATTATTTTTTGTACAAAGGTTACAAAATTGTTTGCAAAAACCCAGTTTCGACTGGGTTTTTTTATTTGGATTCTAATTAGATGCTAATTCATAGCCTGACGGGTAAATGTAATTTTGTTAATTGATAAAAAACATTAATTTTATTAATTTATTGTTTTTATTTTAGTTTATTACGTTAATTAAATTCAAGCCTTTGTTTTAAGATGTATATTTATTCTTAAACTTTTGTCAAATTGCTGTTGTTTAGAGAAAGATAACAAGAAAATTAATTTTTTTTAACAAATTTGTTATCCAATTTGCTAGAATAGTTAAATTCTAAACTTTTTTTAATTTTGCATATTTGGAGTGAACATGGTTGTTGCTGTTAATAAACGTTCTGTAATGACATTATTTTGTGATACAACAGATATTTACGGCCATCAAATTCGTTTTGTGCTGGCAGAAAAAGGGGTAACTGCTGAAATTGAGTTTGTAACGGCAGATAATTTACCTCAAGAACTTCTAGATCTTAATCCCTATGGTACAATTCCAACTTTGATTGATCGCGATCTAACATTATATGAACCTCATATTGCGTTAGAATATCTTGATGAACGCTTCCCCCATCCACCTTTAATGCCTGTTTATCCGATTGTTCGTGCAAATTCTCGTTTAACCATGTACCGCATTAAAAAAGAGTGGTATAGCGCTTATGAAACCATCATTGCCGATCCTAATAGCCAAGCTGCAAAAACTGCGCGTAAAAATTTGCTTGATGATTTGGTTTCCATTTCGGTTATGTTCAAAGAAAAACCGTATTTTATGAGTGATGATTTCACATTATGTGATTGTTATTTTGCCCCATTACTATGGCGTTTACCAATGATTGGTATTGAATTGCCAAAAGTAGCTGAGAAGAATTATCTAGCTTATATGGCACGTATTTTTGAACGTCCAGCTTTTGTTAACTCATTAACTGAAGAAGAAAAAAAGATAAGATCTTAAGTAAATTTTTATCTCGTTGATAAAACTGTTGAAATAGGTAGTTTTTATGGATCTTGAACAAATGACACCAAGGCGCCCTTATTTATTTAGGGCTTTTTATGATTGGATTATTGATAATGAACTAACGCCATATATTGTTGTTAATACTTCAATTTATGGTGTGATTGTTCCTCAAGAGTTTGTGCAAAATAATCAGATAGTCTTAAATATTGCGCCACATTCAGTTGGTCAATATTTTGCGTCTAATGAACAAATTGAATTTAATGCTAGATTTTCTGGTGTTCCTCAACACATTGTTGTGCCAATGGCCGCTATTGAAGCTATTTATGCACGTGAAAATGGGGTAGGGATGGGATTTGAAGATGAACCTCAATATCATGCTCAGACCAAAAATAGTGACACACAACCTGAATCAACCAATAAAAAAACCACTAATCCATTTAGAGTTGTAAAATAATTAACCTTTCATAATTGTTCTTACTTGCTTAGTGACTGCGTTATAAACCCTACTAATGTCTTGCTTGCACCTCTGTAAGCAAGATCTCATGATGTACTTTACAAAAATTAATCTACAGGTGTAATAGTTATTTTTTAATAGCTAAACGCACAAAAAATACTGTTATTTTATTTTTTATAATTGATAATGATTATTATTATTAAATGAAAGTTGGTTAATTTTATGAAGTCCGGTAATAAAACTGCAAGTTCAAGACTTTGGGAGTTAGCATTTAATTATAAGGTTTTAATGACTTTCGCTTGTCTATTTTCAATTGTTAGTGTAGCCGTTTCTTTTATCCCATTTATCGCCATTTATTTTATTATTTATGAAATAGTAATGAGTATCAGTCGTGGTGCGGCGTTAAATAATGATTTAATTATCAATTATGGTTGGTTAGCTTTTATTTCAGCAGCGGTATCCATTTTATTGAACTTTTTGGGATTATGTTTTTCACATTATGCGGCTTTCAAAACTCTCTATCATTTAAAATATAATTTTGTAAGATACTTATCCCTATTACCATTAGGTTTTTTTTACACGCATTCGAGTGGAGAATTACGTAAGATTGTTGATGATGATATCGAAAAAATTGAACAATTTATCGCTCACCAACTACCCGACATGGTTGGGGCGTTTGCTTCCCCTGTTATGATTTTCATTATTTTAGCTGTCTTTGATTGGCGATTAGGTTTAGCGACGTTATTCCCTATAATGCTTGCCTATATTGTGTTAATCAGTGGTTATAAACGTCAAGATGTTAAACATCATCAACAAGAGTTTCAAAAAAGATTAATTGAAATGAGTAATGCATCTGTCGAATATATTCGTGGTATTACTGTTGTTAAAGCCTTCAATCAAACCTTTTTTTCATTTAAACGCTTTTATCAGTCAATTAAAGCTTACCAGTTATATTGCTTAAAATTTATCTATTGTTTCAAATATCACATGGCTTTTTTCTTATTGATATTAAATAATATTTACCTTTTTATTATTCCAATCATTATTTTATTATTAGGGCATACTGATAATTACGCTCATTTTATACTGTCTGCTATTTTTTATTTGATTTTTTCTTTAGGGTTACCAGCACCGTTCTTTAAATTACTTTATGTTACTAGGAATTTTCAAAATTCAGCAACTAGTGTGCAAACTATGGATGCGGTATTGAATATACCTTTGTTGCCTGAGCCTAAAATAGGTTTAAAAACAGATCATTATGATATATGTTTTAATGATGTGAATTTTTCTTACTCTAACAATCAAATTGATGACCAATCTGTCAATAATAATGCAATCAGTCATATAACATTCACTGCAAAACAAGGTCAAACAACAGCTTTAGTTGGTTTATCTGGCAGTGGTAAAAGTACCATTTCTTTACTGATACCACGATTTTTTGATCCTACCAGTGGGCATATCACTATTGGTGGTGTTGATTTAAAGCAGATGAACAGTGATTACTTGTTATCGTTAGTCAGTTTTGTTTTTCAGGATGTTTTTTTATTTAAACAACGCATTTTAGACAATATCAGAATCGGCAAACCTCATGCATCACTTGATGAAGTGATTGCTGCTGCGAAAGCGGCACAATGTCATGATTTTATTGAAAAGCTACCGGATGGCTATAATTCAGTTATTGGTACACAAGGCTTACATCTATCGGGGGGTGAAATGCAACGTTTGGCTATTGCAAGAGCATTATTAAAAAATTCGCCTATTTTGATCTTGGATGAAGCGACGGCATTTGCCGATCCTGAAAATGAATATAAGATTCAACTAGCATTAAAAGCGTTAATGAAAGATAAAACAGTCATTATGATTGCGCATCGGCTCTCTACCATTAAAGATGCTGACCAAATAATTGTTTTAGATAAAGGTCATATTGTTGAAAAAGGTGCGCACCAAACACTAATTGACAATCACGCAACCTATTACAAGATGTGGCAGTACTATCAAAAAACATTAGATTGGGATATGCCACAAAGTAATCAGGCAGTTGAAGCAAATGATAGGCAAATAAATCATGTTAATGAGGTGCGAGATGTTTAAACGTTTACTGATGCTATCAGATGTGGGAAATAAAAATCTAATTCAAGCTACGATTGCTTGCACTATTTCTAATCTGACATTAATGCTCCCTTTTATTATTTTATTGCAAGTTATGGTGTTACTGATAAACCCATTAATCAATAATGTGCCTATTAATAAAGATGATTTATGGATAATGGTTGCCTTTGGCGTTTTAGCCGCTTTGTTATTTTTATATTGTTATCAACGAGAATATAAAAAAACTTACGCGAGTGCTTTTGGACAAGCCGCTAATACTCGAATTGAAGTCGCAGAAAAAATTCGAAAACTGCCCCTAAGCTTTTTTAATCGTAAGGATTTATCTGAATTGACGACCAATATCATGGGTGACTGCTCAACGATTGAAAGTATGTTAAGTCACGTTATCCCCCAACTAATTGGTTATTCGTGTAGTAGCATAATTACCTGTAGTTTACTTGCTTTTTATGACTGGCGAATGGCTGGAGCCATATTGTGTACATTACCATTATCATTGTTGATTGTGATTATCGGTAAGTTGATTGAAAAAAAACTAAGCCATAAGCATATCGAATCAAAATTAGCTGTGTCGAATGAAGTACAAGAGTATCTTGATGGTATTAAAATTATTAAAGGTTTTGGACGCAGTGGAGAAAAATTTCAACAACTGGATAAAGCATTAAAGAATATGATGTGGGCATCGATTAAATTCGAAGGCATTGGCGGTATATTTGTTACGTTATCTATCATGATGTTACAGGTAGGGCTGGGGGTAGTGGTATTAGTGGGGGTAAAATTAATGGTTTCAGGTAGCTTAGCGCCCATTACTTTTTTAGCATTTGTGATCATTAGTTCTCGAATTTACAGTCCTTTAATTTCGGTACTAACGCTATTACCTGAACTGTTTCATATGTTGGTTTCGATTGAGCGTATGAAGAGTCTTAATGAAGAAACAGTTATGGAAGGTCGTGATGATGTCGTTTTAAATGATTTCACAATTGATATTAATCATATTAATTTTTCCTATCATCAAAAAACCGTTATTCACGATTTAAGTTGCGTTATACCCTCAGGAAAAATGACAGCATTAGTCGGCCCATCTGGCAGTGGTAAAAGTACGTTATTACAATTAATTGCGCGTTTTTGGGATGTCGATAGTGGCACAATTAGCATTAGTGGATTTGATATCAAAGACATCGATCCTGAAACCTTGATGCGTTATATGTCGTTTGTTTTTCAAAATGTTGTGTTATTTGATGATACCATTTTAAATAATATCCGTATTGGTCGCCATAATGCGACAGATGAAGAAGTGATGCAAGCTGCAAAAAAAGCGCGTTGTGATGAGTTAGTTGCACGCTTACCGAATGGTTGGAATACTTTAATTGGTGAAAATGGGAGTAAGCTTTCTGGTGGTGAAAGACAACGTATTTCAATAGCAAGAGCTTTATTAAAAAATGCGCCGATTGTGTTACTTGATGAAGCAACAGCTTCACTTGATCCCGAAAATGAAGTTTATATTCAGCAAGCTATTGCTGAACTGGTGAAAGATCGCACGGTAATTGTGATTGCGCATCGTTTAAAAACCGTCATTTCGGCAGATCAGATAATAGTATTAGATAAAGGTACTCTTGTCGAGCAAGGTAGTTATCAACAATTAATGAATAACAATCAACTGTTTGCTAAGCTTTATAAGCTACAAAAACAAACCTTTTCGTTGGCACCTTGAGTGCCTATATTTCTGAGTTAAATCGGTATATGATATGTGTAAATTATCATTATAGACTATAGATTAATGAACGAAATCGAATTGAAGTTTGAAATAACTAATCGCCAAATTGCTGACCTAACGTTGTTTTTAAACCAGTGGGTTAATTGTGATGCTGCTGAGTATCTAGATAGTGGGCAAACGCAGCCAAGAATTTCACAATTAATCTTATTAAACACTTATTATGATACTCCAGACTATTATTTGCGTAATAATGGCTGTGGATTAAGAGTCAGAGTAAGCGAACAAGGTTCAAATCAACATTGTGAAATGACTCTTAAGCGTGATTCTCAATCAATAGCGGGTTTGCATCAACGCGCTGAATACAATATTGATTTACCCAGCCCACACCTTGATATAACGGCTTTGCCTAAAGCTGCACTACCAAAAGATTGCGATATTAACCAACTACAAAATCATCTTAAACCTTTATTTAGCACCAATTTTAAACGCCAAGCTTGGTTAATTTTATTTGCTAATAGCGAAATAGAAGTAGCTTTAGACCAAGGTGAAATCGAGTCGAATGGAACAAAATTACCCATCCAAGAAGTTGAATTAGAGATAAAACAGGGTAATAAGCAAGATTTGATTAATTTTGCTATTGAATTAGCTCGGTTTGATTTGCACCTTTTTTCGCAAAGCAAAGCAGCAAGAGGTTATCGATTATTAAAAAATCAACCAATTAACCACAGTGAAATTAATTTAAGTTGTCAACAAAGCTTACCTGATATTTTAAAATTCTGGCAACAAAATGAAGAGTATGCCTTAGCTAATAACGATCTCAACTTTTATCAACACACATTACAACAAGTTCAACAAGCTTTATTAGAAAAGGGTGTTTTCATTGAACCTGAATTCAATCAATGGCAGCATGCGTTACAATCGATTAAATCAGTAAGCGATTTTGCTTATAGTGAGGTAAATACTAAATTGAAGTTAATGTTATTAGCTCAAAATAACCGGTAGTGTTTTAGCAATATGTTTTAAATCATTATGGAACATTAAATGCCCGTTAATTTTTTTAAATTACCTTTATTGACGATATTATTTTTTCTGCTAATTAACGTTATTTTGCTAACAGGTTATTCTTGTTTTTTTGACATTAGCCTGTTTTTTTCACCAACCATTGGGCAAAGATCGTTTTATTGGGTAGTGGGTAATGTGCTTTTAACGCATTTCTTAATTCAATTACCCAATTTATTATTTATTTTTATTATCTCAACGCTGCTTTTATCTCGACAAGCTATTTATCAAATCCATTGGCGTAATGTCAGTTTTATTTTCATTATTTCAATTGTCATCACATTGATAACGCTGGTTAGTCAGTACTATCTAAATCAATATGTTGTTCCTCTCTTAAATCAAAGTTCATCATCGATATTGTCTATTTTAACCTCTTGGATAGTGGTTATGGTATTGATGATAATTGACTATTTTGTGATAGCAATGATGTATTATTTAGGCATGAAATTATTTAAAAAATACCTTATTTATACCCATTATTGCCTAACCAGGCAGCAAAACAAAAATTTACATTTATCATTGTATATCGTGCTATTTAATTGGTATTTTTTAACTTTGTTATTTAGTTTTTTTCACCTGCAGAACGTTTTTTATACGTCTTTGTTTGCTAATTTGGTTAGAACTGGCATATTGTTTACTTTTCTAATTGTAGTAAATACATTAGGTTATTTTGCTTTACGTAACGGTTTTACGGCTGTAAAAAACCATTTAGAAATAAAAAAACTGATCTTGAGTTCTTTATGGGCTTTTTTGATTCTTTGTTGTTTAACGTTAGCATTGATGTTTGGATTAATCCAATTGATGGGATTAATCGCAAATGAATATCTATCAGACACCATAGAAATAGGTTTGTGGTACCTATTTCTTTTGATCTTGTGCGTGTTAGGTTGTTTTGTCACTCGGGTATCGGTAAAACTGTTTTTTAAACAGCGTCAACTTATCAATCAACCAAATTTTATATGAGCTAATAATATGTCAGAATTAACTTCACTCCTTAATGATAAAAAACAGAAAATTATCTCACAATTGACTCAATGTGATCCTAATGATGTTCACGTTAATTTAGATATTTTGGTTCAAAGTGATTTTATCGTTGATGCTTTTTATCGGTTTCCAGAATGGTTGACAGACATTGTTAACAATCCCCCTCAGACTGATGAAAGACGTAACTATCAACAATGGTTAAATCAAAAGTTAGCGTCGGTATCTGATGAATTGACGCTCATGAAAGCGTTAAGATTATTTAGGCGTTATATCTTAGTGAGGCTTGAATGGTCACAATTAACGCAAACCAGTAGCGATGAGCAAATTTTATTGCAACTTACTCACTTGGCAGAGGTGATTATCATCACTGCGCGAGATTGGCTTTATGAACTGAGTTGTAAAGAGTGGGGTACGCCGTGTAATTTGCAAGGACAAGCGCAACCTTTACTTATCCTGGGCATGGGAAAATTAGGAGGGGGAGAGCTTAATTTTTCATCTGATATTGACCTTATTTTTACTTATCCTGAACATGGACAAACACAAGGCGGTCGTCGCGAATTAGATAATGCTGTGTTTTTTACGCGTTTGGGACAACGTTTAATTAGAGCGTTAGATCAAGTTACCGAAGATGGTTTTGTCTACCGAGTTGATATGCGCTTACGTCCTTTAGGTGATGGTGGTCCGCTTGTTTTGAGTTTTTCGTCGATGGAAGATTATTATCAAGAACAAGGTCGTGATTGGGAACGTTATGCGATGGTGAAAGCAAAAGTGCTGGGTAATCAACAAGATCATTATACTGTTGAACTATATCAACTTCTCAAGCCATTTGTTTATCGTCGTTATATTGATTTTAGTGTATTACAATCATTGCGCAACATGAAAAGTATGATTGAACGCGAGGTTCGTCGTCGAGGTTTAAAAAATAATATCAAATTGGGTGCAGGCGGTATTCGTGAAATTGAATTTATTGTACAAGTTTTTCAACTTATTCGTGGTGGGCGAGTTGTTGGATTACAGACTCGCTCACTGTTAACCGCACTACAAGTCATTGAACATGAACAGTTATTGAATTATCAGGAAGTCTCAATTTTACGTGAAAACTACCTATTTTTACGTCGTTGTGAAAATGTATTGCAAGCAATCAATGATGAACAAACACAAACACTTCCCGACGATGAATTAAATAAAGCTCGGTTATCATTGTCTATGGGGTTTGGCACTTGGCAAGAATTTGAAACGGAATTATTTGTTCGAATGCAGGCGAATCGTCAAATATTTAATGAATTAATTGGTGAGGATGACAATGAATCCTCAACTAAAACTAAACCTTATAATGACCAATTTGATGAATTATGGGTGCCTGATTTGCAATTGAGTGATGTGCAAGCACTATTACCTGATTATTCAGATGAGAAAGCTAATCAGCTCTACCAATTACTTTTACAATTCCGTAATGATATTGGTAAACGTACTATCGGCGTACGTGGACGAGAAATACTCGATCAACTCATGCCACGTTTACTTGATGCTTGCTGTAATGATAGTCATAGCTTGATGGTATTATCACGTATTTTGCCATTATTGGTAAATATTGTAAGCCGTACCACCTATTTAGAACTGTTATTAGAATATCCAACAGCATTAAAACAATTAATTCGATTATGCAGTGCATCGCCTATGATTAGCGATCAGCTTGCACATTATCCAATTTTGCTTGATGAACTAATTGATATTAATTCATTGTATCAAACACTTGCGCCACAAGAGTATAAAAATCAGCTCTATCAATACCTATTACGTATTTTATCGGATGATGAAGAACAACAACTTGAAGCACTACGGCAGTTTAAACAGATGCAACTGCTGCATATCGCGGCGGCTGATGTTGAGCATGTATTATCGACCATGAAAGTCAGCGATCATTTAACCTATGTTGCAGAATCGCTCCTTGATTTTGTTGTTCAAATGGCCTGGAATCAGATGGTGGGTCGTTATGGTAAACCTGAACATTTAGAGGATAATCAAAAAGGGTTAGTTGTGATTGCTTATGGTAAATTAGGTGGATGGGAACTGGGTTATGGCTCTGATTTAGATTTAGTTTTTTTACATGATTGCCCCGTTCATAGCATGACCAATGGCGATAAGCAGATCGATAGTCGTCAATTTTACTTACGACTAGTACAACGAATAATTCACCTATTTAATGTACGAACCAGCTTTGGTATTCTTTATGAAGTTGATGTCCGCTTGCGACCACAAGGTGATGCTGGACTATTAGCGTGCAGTTTAGATTCATTTGAAGATTATCAGATGAATGAAGCATGGACATGGGAACACCAAGCTTTGGTTCGAGCAAGAGCTGTTTATGGCGAATCCGCACTCATTGATCGCTTTAATCAGATTCGTCATAGTATATTAAGCCAACCTCGAGATGAAAATCGATTAAAAACTGAAGTAAGAGAGATGCGCGAAAAGATGAGAAGCCATTTAGGCTCCACACAATCAGACTTATTTAATTTAAAAATTGATGAAGGTGGAATTGGCGATATTGAATTTTTGTCTCAGTTTTTGGTACTTAACTATGCTTATCAACAACCTAAAATGACGCAATGGAGTGATAATGTGCGTATTTTAGAGTTGGCTGCAAAATATCAAATTATGGATAATGAGCAAGCGCAGCAATTGACAAAAGCTTATATCGACATGCGTAACGAAATTCATCGTTTAGCCTTACAAGTTTTACCCGGTACGGTTGATAATTCTTGTTTTACACAGGAAAGAGCAATAGTAAAACAGAGCTGGAATAAATGGTTAAATTGAATGTCTAATATTGGTTAATAAGCGAGTTTGATATCAAAAAACAATGATGCTCGATATCTTATTAAAGCTAACCTACTAGTTAGGCCTCATTTGCAAGTTTGATAAAGGTTCAACAAACTTCTATTAAATAGAGTGATGATCTAAGGTTAAAATAAGATTTTAATATCAACACGTTACCATATAGTTAGTTAAGTTGAGTGGGTTATTACCGGTTATTTATGGAGTTTAATATCAATGGCAACGATTAAAGATATCGCTAAGATGGCGGGTGTATCACATGGTACGGTGTCAAATGTACTAAATGGTCGCGGTAATGTCAGTGTCAAAAAAATTAAACTTGTTGAGCAAGCCGCTCAAGCATTAGGGTATCAACTAAATTTACAAGCAAAGTTTTTAAAACAAGGAACGACCAAAACGATTTCGGTCTTGTTACCCAATATTACCGCTGAACAGTACGCCGATTTATATGATGGGCTTTTTAGTTATTTAAATCGATTAGGTTATGGATTAACCTTATATTTAACCTATGATTCAAAAGAGTTTGAATTACAACTCATTCAAGAAATTGCTGTAAAACGCGATTATGCGGTGATTGTGGTCAGCGCTTTAGACAGCGCACAAAGTTATTACCAAACGCTAAAAGTAGATAAAGAAAAAATTATTTTTGTTTACCGTAAACCAAAATCTGCGCTGAAATTCATATCATTAGATTTTGAAAAAGCTGGGCATGATATTGCCTGCGAAATGATAAAAAATAATTATCGGCATATTGGTTTATTTAGTAATTCTGATCAACATACTCATTCACAATCTTTTAAAAAAGGGTTAGAGCAAACCTTTAAGCAACAAAATTATCGTGTCGAGATAAATTGCATTACTTCAATACCTTCAAATAGTACCTATAATTTATCATTCAATTTTTTTGCAAATGAGCAAGTAGAGTACGATGCCATCATTACCATGGATATGGAGCGCGCACATTTTGTTCGTAATGCTAATTATTTCGGAAGTTTACAATCTTGCCCACCCATTTATACATTAACAAATCATAGTTTTTTTTATGAAAACCATTTTTATCAATATCATATGAATTATGGGATATTAAGTCGGCAAATTGCCAACTTAATTGAGGACCAGCCAGTTACTTTACCTGAAAATAAAGGATTTACCTTACTTCCTGATTCATTGCCCCACGACAAGACTAACGATGGTGATACAGTTAATTTTTTAATCCTTCCCAGCCCGTCAACCCAAGCCGTAGTCAAATTATTACCTCACTTTAGCAAAATAAGTGGTATTAATGTTAATTTAATAGTTAAGCCTTTTGATGAGATTTATCACATACTTAATCATATAGAACATCATCAATATCTGGATATTATTCGGATTGATATGGCGGGTTTGCCTTGGTTTGCCCCTTCAATATTTAAACCGCTATCTGAACTGCAAATTGATTTATCCAATATCTTTACACGCTATACGCCTGAAATAATAGACCGTTTTAGTTATGTGAATAATATCGCTTATGCTTTGCCGTTCGATCCAAGTGTACAAATGCTGTTTTATCGTAAAGATCTTTTTGATGATCCGTTAATTAAACGCGCTTATTTTGAGCAGTTTCGTCAACAACTTGATGTACCGGCAAATTTTGCTGATTTTAATCAAATATCGGCTTTTTTTAATCGACAGCAAAATGGGGAGTCACAAGTAGAGTTTGGTAGTTGTTTTACCTCAGGTAATGATGAACTCATCGCTTCCGAATTTTTAGTCCGCTATTATGCACAAGGTGGAAAATTATTTAATCAACCCCAACCTCAGCTCGATACTGCTATAGCACTTACAACGTTAACTCAATTACACTCTTTTATTAAACTAGCCAAAAATATTAATGCCACTTGGTGGCAAGATTCAGTGAAATTATTTGAACAAGGCAAGTTAGCGATGCTAATTGTTTATATGAATTTGTTTAGTTGTATAAATCATCGTAACATTTTGCCGTTGGTGGGGTATGCTAAAGTGCCGGGTAATAAGCCTTTATTTGGTGGTGGTTCTTTAGGCGTATCAAAGTATAGTCAAAAAGATGCGGCTATAAAATCTTTTTTTGAGTGGCTATATTCGCCAGAAATTAGCGAACAGATTGCGTTGTTGGGTGGGGCAACGGCACAAAACTCTATTTTTCAAAATCAACGCATTATCAATAGCTATCCGTGGCTCACTGTGGCTAAGCAGCAGTACGCTAACGGTATACGTGAAAATAGTATAAAAGGTAAGGCTGTGAATTTAAGGTGTGTTGAAAACATCATAGGTAATTATTTATCAAAGTGGATGGCTAAACAATACGATTCAAAACAAGTTATTGATTTGATTAATGATGAGATAAAAAAACAATATTGCTAATGATAAACACACTAACAATATTGTTTGATTTGATAATTAAAATCAGATTATTTTGATTTTTCTTTCGGGGCCATTATTACATCTTTATCTTTGAACAATAACCAAAAACCAATCGCAACAATCGCTGCCACTACAGCAGGATAGATCCAAAATTCTTGCCATTGTGGCCCAGCATTTGGCAGCGTTTTTTCGGTAACTACGCGATTGTTGATAAATCCACAAACTGATGCGGCCATAAATACGCCAAAGCCGTTAGAAACAATAAAACGTAAGCCTTGCGCTTGTGCTTTGATTTCTGGTCCTGCTTTTTTATCTACATAAATATCACCAGCGGTAAAGAAGAAGTCCCAACAAACACCTTGTAAAAGTAATGTGCCAATAATATAAAAGAACATCGTACTACCATCAGCAGTGGCGGCTAACGATAACATTAAACTACGAATAACCCAGCATATTGCGCCAAATAAAATGATTTTTTTGAAACCAAAACGACCTAATAAGAAAGATAGAAGGAACATAAATAAGACTTCAGTGGCGATAGCTATTTGCATCATTGATGCAGGTTCTAATCCTAAAACAGGGAGATAAACCGGTAAATAAGCACTATAAGCTGTTTTAGTTATCATTAAGATAAAAGTGGACAACATAAAAATAGTAAAGTATTTATCTTTAAAAAGTGATAATGCATCTAAACACATCGCATCGCGCAAAGAGAATTTTTTATTTTTGCTGCTTGGTGGTGTATTAGGTAGTGTGAAGCAATAAATGCCATAAACAACAGATGCACCTGAAGCAAGTAAAAATGAATTGATAGAACTAGAAAAACCTGTGTAACCAAGAATCAACCCTACAATCATAAAGCCGATAGTACCAAATACACGAATAATTGGGAACCAACGTACACCATCTATATGTCTAAAGCTAACGCTATTGGCTAAAGCTGTTGTTGGATAGAATAATAAACCAACGATGAAAATCATGATTAAAAAACCAGCAATATTGCCGTTTTCAACAAAGTTAGGAATCAAGAATAATACAACGGCATTGAGAATATGCAATATGCCCATCACTTTTTGTGATGCAATAAATCTATCCGCAATCATGCCAATAAATAACGGTGAAATGATGGTTGCGATACCTAATACAGAGTAAGTTGATCCAACAATCTCTTTTAATCCATAAGCAGCGAGGACTGCCCCAATAACCATATTCCATGCACCTTGCACAAAATATTGTAAAAACATCATTACCAGTAGACGTGGTATTTTAAACATAAAAAACTCCGTGTTAAATTGTTTTTATTAAGCCGTCATAAGCGACTTCTATATTATGAGGTTTGAATATTTCCACTAATTCATCGTGCATAAAGCCACTACTATGTGAATGATGCGACGTTATTAGTTGTGTTTTATTATGAAAAATATTTTCACTAATCATGCGTTGTTGTGCGGCGATCACAGTTTCAATGCTCATATGATTATTGGTGCGGTCGTCTTGTTTATAGCCATAGGTACATTCAAAGATCGCTAAATCAATTTTTTTGCCGCTGTTTTTGAGCCATTGCCAAGTGAGTTCAGGAAAATAGCCAGAATCATGACCATGAAGAATAGTTTTCCCCTCTTTTTCAATTAAGTAGATAAAACAAAATTCCCATTTTGCATGATTCGATAGTAAAGGCGTCACATGATAGCCAGCAGAACTGGTAATAGTCTGATAAGGGACCAATAAATTAAACACAAAGCGTTCAAGGCTGTAACCTGGTAGCACATGTAAGCACCCATTTATTGCGATATCATTGCCGTAGATATAAAGCGGGTGATCAATGTTAAAGCCATAATCTACCATACGGCTAAATAGATCACCGACATTAAAATGGTCTGGATGAGTATGCGTAAATAACAAATCTTTAATTTTAGTTACATCAATATTTTCTCGCATAACTTGGTAACTAAATTCGGGTGCAAAGTCAATTTGCATGATGTCATCAATGATAACGGAGCTTCGGCTCCTGATATTTTTACCTTTTTGTATGCGGGTTTTCTCGCAGATTTCACATTTACAAAAAGGATTTGGGATACCTTCCGAGGCTGCTGTACCCAAAAACTGTAGTTTCACATTGTTCTCCTATAATTCAATGATTCAAATTGTTGTCATTTTATTTGGTGATATAAAGCATTTAAAATTGGAACGTTCCAATTTTATTGAAATGACTTGAATTCCACAATAAAATTAATTAATTTTTTGTTAATTCGTGAGGAAGATCAAAATTTGTAAGGGATGATGAGTGTCGAACTCTAAAATTAATGAGGGGAAAGATTATCGGCGAGTTTACTCATTCGCCGATAAATGGTTATTTAAAAGTAGATAATGACGTAATATTTAGTTTGCTTCTTTCCAAAGAATTAAGTCTTGATCCTCAAGGTCAGATGGATCAAATCCAACTACTGAGGGGAGATCTTCGCGATCAAACGCCATGTCGCCACCATTGACATCAATATCCCCTTTTTTGATACCTTTAAAATCATAAAGGTTAGTATCACATAAATGTGAAAGCGTAATATTTTGCGTGGCTCTAAACATGGTTTCTATACGACCAGGAAACTTTTTATCCCAATCGTTTAGCATCTCTTTAATCACTTGACGTTGTAAATTAGGTTGTGAACCACAAAGATTACATGGAATGATTGGAAATTGCTTAATTTCAGCATATTTTGCAATATCCTTTTCTTTGCAGTAAGCAAGCGGTCGAATAATAATATGCTCGCCTGAGTCATTAACCAATTTGGGTGGCATTGCTTTAAGTTTGCCACCATAAAACATATTTAAAAATAACGTTTCTAGAATATCATCGCGGTGATGACCTAACGCAATTTTCGTTGCGCCAAGCTCTGTTGCGGTGCGGTATAAAATACCACGACGCAAACGAGAACAAAGTGAACACGTTGTTTTGCCTTCAGGAATTTTTTCTTTTACGATACCATAAGTATTTTCTTGAACAATTTTATACTCAATACCTAATGACTCTAAGTACTGCGGCAAAACATGTTCAGGAAAACCGGGTTGTTTTTGATCTAAATTGACGGCAATTAGTTCAAAATTGATCGGGGCACTGATTTTCAAATTTAATAAAATATCGAGTAGCGTATAGCTATCTTTACCACCTGATAAGCAAACCATAATCCGATCACCATCTTCAATCATATTGAAGTCGGCAATGGCTTCTCCAGTTAGACGACGTAACCGTTTATGTAATTTATTTTGATTATATGTATTCATCACGATTTTATAGATTATTCAGCTCGGCTCATATAACGGCGTTCAGCAATATGAATTTTCACTTTTTCGTTGTTATCAATGTATTCTGGAACCTGAATAACTAAGCCAGTTGATAAGGTTGCCGGTTTTGTGCGTGCACTGGCAGACGCACCTTTGATGCTAGGTGAAGTTTCAATGATTTCTAAATCAACCGTTTGCGGTAACTCTAATGCAACTACCTCGCCATCAGCCATTAGCACTTGAATACCGTTCATTCCCCCTTCAGGAATAAATAATAGCTCTTCTTCGATTTGCGCTTTTTTGAAGATAAATGGCGTGTAATCTTCATTATCCATAAAGACATACTCATCACCATCGATATATGAAAAACTAACCGGACGGCGAATTAATTCAATGGTTTCGATAATATCATCACCTTTAAAACGTTCTTCGACTTTACCGCCAGTTTTTACATCAGTAAATCGCATTTTATAAAGTGTACTAGCGCCACGTGCACTAGGGCTTTGAACATCAATATCTTTAACCAATAATAATTTACCGTTATAAGTGACTGCATCGCCACGTTTTATTTCATTTGCTTTAGCCATAATATCTTCTTCGTGATTATTAAAAATAGAGTTGAAAATTAGTTCGCTATTTTAGCGCTATCTTGCTATTGTCACCAACAAAATTTACCGATTAATGTCAAATTATGAAAAAAACAACGGATAGCTTATTTCAATGTCGAAAAAACTGTGGTGCTTGTTGTATTGCGCCTTCAATTTCGTCAATGATTCCTGGTATGCCAAATGGTAAACCCGCTGGAGTTGCATGCATTCATTTAAATGCTAATTTTCAATGTGACTTATTTGGACAGTCATCAAGACCACAAGTTTGTGGTCGGTTAAAGCCTTGTATTGAGATGTGTGGCAACAATCGTGTACAAGCTTTAAATTATTTAACTCAATTAGAACAGTTAACTAGCGTTTAACTATTGCTAATATTTAATAAACGAGTTTTATTATTAGAATTATTTATCTCGCGTCGTTTTTTTTTTGATAAACTTCATCGCATTTCATTATTTAATGATAAATGACCATATTAATTAGATTAATCTTTAGTTAATTGTTGTTAGGATTGCGGTATTACACTATTAACTGAATTTTTCTTATTGTCTTTTTTAATCTTTTTAAACAGAAGAATATTGTTATGAATAATAAATTAAAACGGGACTTAAAATCTCGGCATTTAGCCATGATTGCTATTGGCGGTTCAATTGGTACAGGGCTTTTTGTTGCTTCAGGCGCAACGGTTGCTCAAGCGGGTCCCGGTGGTGCATTACTTTCGTATGCTATCATTGGTATTATGGTGTACTTTTTAATGACCAGTCTTGGTGAACTAGCGGCGTATTTGCCGGTGTCAGGGACCTTTGCTACTTATGGCGCTCGTTATGTTGATGAGGCTTTTGGTTTCGCAATTGGATGGAATTATTGGTATAACTGGGCAATTACTGTTGCAGTAGATTTAGTTGCTGCTCAGCTTGTTATCTCTTATTGGTTTGATGCAGGTAGTTATAGTTGGCTTTGGAGCTTGCTGTTTTTAAGCATCATCTTTTGTTTAAACTATATTTCTGTAAAAGGATTTGGTGAAGCCGAGTTTTGGTTCTCATTAATTAAAGTTGTCACTGTTATCGTGTTTATTGTGATTGGTTTGTTGATGATTGTTGGCATTTTAAAGGGGAGTGAAAATGCAGGTTGGCAAAATTGGACTATTGGTGATGCTCCTTTCGTTGGTGGTTTTTCCTCGATGATAGGGGTTGCGATGGTTGTTGGCTTCTCATTCCAAGGTACGGAGCTAATCGGCATAGCTGCTGGAGAGTCAAAAGATCCAGAAAAAAATATTCCAAAAGCGATGAAGCAAGTTTTTTGGCGAATTTTACTGTTTTATATTTTTGCTATTTTGGTCATTAGCTTAATCATTCCTTATACGGATCCAAATTTATTACGTAATGAAGAAACCGACATCAGTGTCAGCCCATTTACCTTAGTTTTTCAGCATGCAGGACTATTATCCGCTGCGGCAATTATGAATGCGGTTATTTTAACATCGGTATTATCGGCGGGTAATTCCGGTTTATATGCCTCAACACGGATGCTTTATGCATTGGCTAAAGAGGGGAAAGCCCCTAAAATCTTTTCAAGGCTATCTTCATCAGGGGTACCTAGATTTGCACTTATCGCAACAACAATTATTGCTATGCTATGTTTTTTAACTTCGATGTATAAAGATCAAGAAGTTTATTTATGGTTGCTTAATATGTCTGGCATGACAGGTTTTATAGCTTGGCTTGGTATTGCAATTAGTCACTACCGTTTTAGAAAAGGTTATATTGCACAAGGATTAGATATCAATAAGTTACCTTATCGTTCAAGCTGTTTTCCATTTGGTCCAATATTTGCTTTTGTCCTATGTTTGATTATTACACTAGGTCAAAATTATGAAGCATTCTTACAAGATACTATTGATTGGAATGGTGTAATAGCAACATATGTCGGTTTACCACTATTTTTGGTAATCTATTTTGGCTACAAAATTGTGAAAAAGACCAAATGGGTTAACTATTCAGAAATGGATTTTTCACAAGTAAATTAATTAGCATAATAGTATTAAAGCTCTTTTTTCCGTCGACACAAGTCGACGGAATTTTATTAAAAAAGAGAATAAACCGTTTTAGATTTAATAATGATTAAATAACAATTCTGATGATAACGATATTAGCGACTACGGAATATGATACGTGCTTTAGATAGATCGTAAGGTGTCATTTCAACGGTAACTTTATCACCAGTTAAAATACGAATATAATTTTTGCGCATTTTACCAGAAATATGTGCAGTAACGACATGACCATTTTCAAGTTCAACACGGAACATCGTGTTTGGAAGAGTATCAAGTATGGTACCTTGCATTTCAATGTTATCTTCTTTTGCCATTGGGGCCTCTTATTAATAAATACAAATTAAATATACTCATATCATCATCCATTTATTCCCATATCATCTGGGGATAACGTGACAACTAAAAACTTTTTTAAAATTGCTGTTATCGACTTTTGTGCATATAGATTAATTGACATTGAGTATAAGCTATAAAATCACTGAATTTATAATATATAAAGACAGCGGCAAAATAATGCCGAAAAAACTGACAGAAGTAAAGACCTTTCTAATTTTTCTTTCCATTATAAAGCCCTTGCTCACAAATATAACGCCATACTTTGGGGGGTAATAAATTTTTACAACTTTGTTGATTATGAATATTTTCTCGAATTTCTGTCGCAGATATATTTTCTAAAGGGGTATGTGCAAAATAGATGTAACCAGCTGGAAAATCATGCAAATCGTCAATATTGGTTGTTTGATGTTGAGTGATAAACGCTTGAAGTTCATTGTCAGTCGTTTTTTCGGTATAACCTGGACGTCTACAAATAAGTAAATGACAGTAATTAAGTAGTATTTTCCAATCTTTCCAGGTGGGTAAATTTATTAAAGAATCTTGTCCCATGATAAAGGCTAGACCAGACTGATCACCATGTTGGTCACGCCACTGTTGCAGTGTTTCGATAGTGTAGGACGGTCGGGTTAAATTTTGTGGTAGTAATTCTCTGGTATCAATTGAAAATAACGGTATATCGCTTATAGCTAAATTTAACATAGCTAGGCGCTGTGCTATCGTTGCCTCAGGTTGCGGTTTATGCGGGGGAATATGGTTGGGTAATAAACTAATTTTCGTTAAGCCAACCTCTTTTGCGAGCGCAATTGCTGGGTAAATATGCCCATAATGAATTGGATCAAAAGTGCCGCCGAACAATGCTGTTAACATTTATTTAATCCCATAAATTGCATTGTTAAAGCCGATAGCGCATCCCACACTCGTAGTTGATTATCATGTTTCAAGCTGATTTCGATTTCAGTAAGTAGAGCTAGCGTTGAAAATAGATCTTTAATATCATTACGATTTAAATAATTGGTATACATTGCTCTTTTATTTTGCCAAATTTTATATTCATCAAAAATTTGTTTTAACGGTTTTGATGATAAGCCTTTTTTTAGATTGATGATCAAAATCAGCTCACGTTGAATAATTCGGAGTAATATTAATGGTTCAAAATCATTCATTTTTAATTGCTGTAAAATGTGGGTTGCTCGCTTTGTTTTGTGAGCAACCATTGCATCAATCCAGTGATATGGGGTAAATATGGTTGAATCATTAATATTACTTTCAACCTGATCATAAGTTATTGTTTGATTAGTATATAGTAACTTTAATTGTTCAATAATTTGCGTTAATGCCAGTAAATTTCCTTCGTAATAATAACAAAGAAGATCGATAGCTTCAGGTTCAACCACTATTTGCTTTTGTTGAAGATGATTTTTAATCCATTGTGGTAATAAAGCTGTGTCAGGCGTAGTACAATTGACGACGACTAAGTTATCGGATAATTTTTTATACCAAACTGCATTTTCTTGAGTTTTAGTAATTTTGGTTAAACTGATAATTAATGCAATATCAGGATTGAGTATTTCACTTAAACTATTCAGCTTTGAACTCGCCGCTGCATTGATTGTGTTTTCACCAAAATCTAAAAAAATAAGCGTATTGGTTGAAAACAGATTCATTGCATGACAACTATCATAGATAGGCTGCCAATCAGTTTGATTATCTATGTTAAATGTCAGTTGTTCATTAAAGCCAGCTTGTTTAAAAGCGGTTTTTAGCTGCGATTGGCTATAATATTGTAAATAAGGATCGTTGCCTAATAGTAAATAATAGGGCGATCCTAATTTTGTCGTAATTTGGTCTGCGTTGATTTTAATCATGTCAAAAAGTTAATTAACAGCATCAACCGATTTCAATTTACGAATAATTTGCTTAGCGGCTTGTTTATACATTTCATCTTCAATTAAATCTTGCTCGGTTGTTTTAGCAAGTGCTGCTGTTGGGTTATCAAAAAATGTACGGAAAATACGAACACTAATTGGGTATACCTTTTCACTCGCAACAATAACTTGAGCGTCAACATTTAAGACTAATTGATATTCCGCCGCCTTACCATCTTGGTAAATAGATATCGTACTACGATCAATGGACTCTCTTATAATATTTAAAGAGGGATAATTGTGTGATACATCATTGTTAGCTAATGTAACTTTATTATCCTTTAATAACTCTTTAATATTTCTTGAAAGCTGTCCATAAGGATCATAACTGATATAAGTCATCGTCTTAAATCGTGCTGGTATTTCAGTTTCATTTTGTAGATGAAAACCACAACCTGTCAATGATACTGCCATTAGTATAAATAAGGCTATATATTTTTTCATAAGTATTACCACCCATGTTTGAATTTTAACAGTATCAACCAACAACAAGATTTAATAATTTACCTGGTACATAAATAACTTTACGAATAGTAACGTCCGCTAAGTATTTTTGGATATTCGGTTCTTGTTTTGCTTGCGCCAATACCAAATCTTGATCAGCATCAGCAGGAACGGTAAACTTACCACGTACTTTACCATTAATTTGCACAACAATCAGTTTTTCATCTTCGACCATGGCTGACTCTTCAGCTATAGGCCATGTTGTATTATCAATTGTTTCACTATGACCTAAAGCTTGCCACATGACAAAACAAGCATGAGGCATCATTGGGTAAAGTAAACGAACAATCGCATTTAAAGCTTCATCCATAAGCGCATGGTCTTGTGCTGATTCTTGTGGTGCTTTTTGCAAACGATTCATAAACTCCATTACCGCAGCGATAGCAGTATTGAAGGTTTGACGACGACCAATATCATCACTGACCTTAGCAATTGTCTTATGTAATTCACGTCTTAATGCTTTTTGATCGGCATTTAAAGCATTAACGTCAAGTTTATCCACACTGCCTTTTTGTGCGTGTTCATAAACTAAACGCCAAACACGTTTTATAAAGCGATTGGCACCTTCAACGCCAGACTCTTGCCATTCAAGGGTCATCTCAGCCGGTGAGGCAAACATCATAAACAAACGTACAGTATCGGCGCCATATTTTTCGACCATTTCTTGCGGATCAATACCGTTATTTTTTGATTTAGACATTTTAGTCATACCGGCATGCACCAGCTCATTACCTTTGCTATCTACCGCTTTCACAATACGACCTTTTTCATCACGTTCGATTGTGACCTCAGTTGGCGATACCCAAATACGTTCATTGGTTGGGCTGGTATAATAAAACGCATCAGCTAACACCATACCTTGGCAAAGCAAACGCTTAGCCGGTTCATCTGATGATACTAGACCAAAATCACGCATTAACTTATGGAAGAATCTAAAATAAAGTAAATGCATAATGGCATGTTCAATACCCCCTACATATTGATCGACTGGCAACCAATAATTGGCAGCTTTTTCGTCCAACATGCCTTTGTCATAATGTGGGCAAGTATAACGAGCATAATACCAAGATGATTCCATAAACGTATCAAAGGTATCCGTTTCACGCAATGCTGGTTGTCCATTTACCGTGGTTTTTGCCCAATTAGGATCGGCTTTAATTGGACTGGTAATACCGTTCATTTCAACATTTTCTGGTAAAATAACTGGCAGCTGATCTTCTGGTGTAGGAATTGTGGTGCCATCTTCCAGTGTCACCATTGGAATTGGTGCACCCCAATAACGTTGGCGAGAAACCCCCCAATCACGTAGACGGTAATTAACTTTACGTTCACCAATACCTAACGCTATGAGTTTATCGGCAATGGCATTAAACGCTTGTTCAAAATCAAGGCCATTAAATTCACCCGAATTAAACAATATACCATGTTGAGTATACGCATTTTCGGAAAGATCCGGCGCTTTACCATCTTGATCTAAAATTACCGGTTTAATTGGCAAATTGTATTTACTTGCAAACTCATAATCGCGTTCATCATGGCCTGGTACTGCCATTACTGCACCGGTTCCATATTCGATTAAAACAAAATTAGCAATCCAAACTGGAACTTTATCGCCTGTTAATGGATGAATAGCAAAAAATCCTGTCGCCATGCCTTTCTTTTCCATGGTCGCCATATCGGCTTCGGCAGTTTTAGTATTTTTGCATTCAGCAATAAATTCAGCAATTTTGGTGTTATTTTGGGCTGCTAATTGCGCTAGTGGGTGTTCTGCCGCAACAGACACAAAACTCACACCCATTAATGTATCTGGCCGCGTAGTATAAACTCGTAACTTATCAGCATAGTTTTCAACCGCAAAATCAAACTCTACACCTTCAGAGCGGCCAATCCAGTTACGTTGCATGGTTTTAACTTGTTCTGGCCAGTTTTCTAATGTATCTAAATCGTTAAGTAACTCTTCGGCATAATTAGTAATTTTAATAAACCATTGTGGGATCTCTTTGCGTTCAACGGGGGTATTACAGCGCCAACAGCAACCTTCAACCACCTGTTCATTAGCAAGGACGGTCTGATCGTTCGGACACCAGTTAACAGCGGATGTTTTTTTATAAACTAAACCTTTTTCAAATAGTTTAGTAAAAAACCACTGTTCCCATTTGTAGTATTCAGGACGGCAGGTTGTCACTTCGCGATCCCAATCATAACCAAACCCTAATAACTGTAGTTGCTTTTTCATGTAAGCAATATTTTCATAGGTCCATTTAGCCGGTGCAGTATTATTTTTCACTGCCGCACCTTCTGCCGGTAAACCGAAAGCATCCCAACCAATAGGTTGTAAAACATTTTTGCCATTTAAACGTTGATAGCGTGAAATAGTATCACCGATAGTATAGTTTCGAACATGACCAAGGTGTAACCGCCCTGATGGGTAAGGTAACATTGATAAGCAGTAATACTTTTCTTTTGAGGGATCTTCGGTAACATGGAATGTTTTATTTTCTTGCCAATGTTGTTGAACTTTGGCTTCAATCTCATCGGGGCGATATTGTTCTTGCATGACGAATTAATGTCCTATCTATTATTGCTAATAAAAATAATTTGCTAATTGTATTGGTTATTGTCACGTTTTACAAACGATATGTGAATGTATGAATAGATTTATTAAAGGGGATAATTTAGGCAGCTCATTAATAATGATTAACAAACAGAGTAATTGCTAGCTGATAATCTTAGTGATGGGCGGGTAATTATCCCGCCTCTTACGGCTTTAGTTACCATTAAATACGCTGGTTAAGCGTGATAAAAATGAGCGCTGTTCTTCTTTAGGCATGTTTTCAAGATTTGCTTGTATAAGCGTATCGGTTTTTTGTGTTTCATTAGTCAAGCCTAGTTCATTATAGGCATCGCGCATTAACAGTAGACCTTGTTTAGTTGAATCCGTATCCGGAAATAACGCAATCATTTGGCTAACACGATTAATAACCGCAACATAAGCACCGCGCTGAGTATAATATTCCGCTATTTTAAGTTGGTATCTTGACAGTCTATTTTTCAAAAATACCAAACGTTTTTGTGCATCAGCGGCGTAAATACTGGTTGGAAAACTTGAAACCAGATAAGTAAAATCTTTAAAAGCAGCGGTAGCAAAGTCAGGATCTCGGTCTGAACGATCAACATTGAACCAACCTTGGATCATATTGTTGTCTTGAGCCATATTGGCTAAACCACGCATATAAATAACCCAATCGATATTAGGATGAGTCGGGTTTAATTTTAAAAATCGGTCAACCGACGCGATAACTAATGGGAAATTAGCAGATTTATAATAAGCATAAATTAAATCAAGTTGCACTTGTTGTGAATAAGGACCAAATGGATAATTTTTATCCATTGCCTCTAATATAGTGATACTGGATTTTATGTTACCACTTTCTAGCTCGGTTTGAGCTTTGTTGTGGAGTTCTAATTCTGATACATTTTCAACATCAGGCTTTGTTGTTGTGCAGCCAATTAACATGCCACTTAAAGCAATTGCTAACAAAGAGTGTAAACGTAGTTTCATTCAGTTCTCAATCCAAAATATAAATAAACATTAAAGTCTATGAATAGTATATAATACTCTAAAACATATCAGCTTAAAATAGATAAATTACATATGCTCGAGTTAAAATTATCAACAGAAATAGAACAAACACAACTCGGAATGCGTTTAGATCAAGCGTTATCCGAGCTTTTTCCTGATTATTCACGTTCAAGAATAAAAGAGTGGATTGTGAATAATAAAGTGACAGTCAACGGTATTATTGTTAATAAGCCTAAAGAAAAAGTATTAGGCGGCGAAAAAATTACCATTAGTGCAGAAATTGAGCAAGAAACATATCATCAACCTGAAAATATCAAATTGAATATTGTTTATGAAGATGATGATATTTTAGTTATTAATAAACCGCGTGATTTAGTTGTCCATCCTGGTGCGGGCAATCCTAATGGTACCGTATTAAATGCATTACTCTATCATTATCCAGAAATAGCACGAGTTCCGCGCGCCGGTATTGTCCATCGCTTAGATAAAGATACCACCGGTTTAATGGTCGTTGCCAAAACAATCATTGCACAAACACATTTAGTTGAATCGTTGCAATTACGTGAAATTACGCGGGAATATGAAGCCGTTGCCATGGGCATTATTACCGCAGGTGGGACGATTGATGAGCCGATTACACGTCATCCAACAAAACGAACACACATGGCGGTATTTCCAACGGGTAAACCCGCTGTTACTCACTATCGGGTAATGGAAAAATATCGGCTCCATACGCGCTTACGTTTAAGACTCGAGACGGGACGCACACACCAAATTCGTGTGCATATGGCTCATATTGCTCATCCACTAGTTGGTGATCCTCTATATGGTGGACGACCAAGACCACCAAAAGGTGCAAGCGAATCATTTATACAAACTTTACGCGATTTTGATAGACAAGCCTTACATGCTGCTATGTTACGGTTATTTCATCCTATTACTGGGGAGCAGATGGAATGGCATGCACCTATCCCAGAGGATATGGAAAAGTTAATTGTAGCGCTTCAAGACGATACCCAACAACATAAAGATGAATTAGATTGGTGAGGTGAGCATCATGATTAAATCGATTTCTCCTTATTGGCCAGCCCCGAAAAACATACGGGCATTTACCACCACTCGAAAGGGTGGGGTAAGCCTAGCGCCTTTTGAAAGTTTAAATTTGGGCAGTCGCACTGGTGATGATTTAGATCATGTTGCGGAAAATTGTCGGCGATTAATCAAAGCAGAACAGATTCCCAGTGAACCTTATTGGTTAAATCAAACGCATAGTACAGTTGCATTAGATATTACTGAAGTGGAATTGCAACCGGCTATCGGCATGATTGCTAATGATAGATTTGAAGCTGATGCGTCGTATACTCGGCAGGCTAAGCAGGTAAGCGTGGTGTTGACAGCTGATTGTATGCCAGTACTGTTTTGCTCGGTTAATGGCGATGAAGTTGCAGCGGCTCATGCTGGTTGGCGTGGACTTTGCAATGGAATTTTAGAACAAACTATTAAAAAGTTTTCATGTCCTAAAAATCAAATCCTCGCTTGGATGGGACCGGCTATTAGTGCAAAAAAATTCGAAGTAGGCGGTGAAGTGAAAGCACAATTTGAAGCAATTGATCCTCAAGCTGAACAGGCTTTTACATTGATTAACCAAACAGAACAAAAATACCTTGCTGACCTCTATTTAATCGCAAGACAAAGATTAACTGCCATGGGAATAAATAAGATTTTTGGTGGTAATTTCTGCACTTTTACTGAACAGGATTTATTCTTCTCTTATCGTCGTGAAAACAGAACCGGTAGAATGGCATCGATGATTTGGTTTGAAAATCCATAACCATCCCAGTTTTTCAAAAGCGGCAACATTCTGAAAAATTATAATAATAAGGTATTAACTAGATAGATGAAATTTGATAATCCTCAGCCAAAAACACGATAACAATTACAACAGAATTTCAAATCTGAAGATGTTTTTATGATTACCGAAAGCCCAATTGCTTTTAGCTTTTTTTAAACAAGATTGGCGATGAGCGTAAATTATTTGCCTTATAGGATGACGTTTAGGTGTGCTCATTAGCAGCAACCGTTTTAGCACATACAGCCAGGGCAAATCACACATTGGATAAAAAAATCGACAAAGTTTTAATAGAAAACTTGCTGACTCAGTCGTTAGTCGTTGCGTGCAAAATGCATTCGATGCTATCGAAATCTTTTGTAACAAAGTTTTTAATCAATACTGAAAATTCAAGCAATACTACATTTATTTCATTGAGTTAAATAATTTAAAAAAATAATTTATTCATCATTCGATATTCGCAAATTTATGGGTTTGAATACTAAGTAACCATTTATTTTCGCTACGCTGTTGATTTATTTTGCCGAGTAATTCAATGGTTTCAAACATGTTAAATTCACCATTGTTTTCACAAGGTGATAGATAGTAACGTTTGGCTTTGATATGTTTTTCAATATAGCGGCAAAAAGGTAAAAATTCAGGGTGGTTTTCTGCCACAATTCGCACTTCATCTGCGGTGGATTGAACAATTTTTTGATAGCGTGTTTGATAACAGAACTTCGGGCTTAAGGCAATATAATCGATTAATGAATCGATTTTACCTAAACCATTACTTTCAATTGCAATAAAATAATTAGCTTGCTTAAGTGGTGCTAACAATTCGGCTAATGCTTTTACCATTGTTGGTTCGCCACCAGTGATAATAATATTTTTACTTTGGTAACTTTTTACTTTAGCTAATATGTCCGCTAACGTATATCGTGTAAATTGACGGAAATTGGTATCACACCACTGGCAATTTAAATTGCAACCAGCAAAGCGAATAAAAATAGCTGGCATGCCTGTATTATAACCTTCGCCCTGTAGAGATTCGAAGATTTCAACAATGCGAAACTCTGTCATTTTTCGCCCCGATGATATTCACAATAAGAAGTGGGTGTTTCCCATAATTTAATCATCGAAACGGGTAGGTACTGTGACAAACAATCAAAAATAAATTTACTCATTGCTTCGGCTGTCGTCCGACAAGGAAAAGCAAAAGTTTTTCGATTCATTTCGTGTAATAAAGCCGCGATGCGACACTCATTTTCATTGTTTTGATTATAAAGGTAAGCGTGATCGAGTGGATCAACAATATGTTGCGTGACTGTTGCCTTTAGATCTGCGTAATCCATCACCATATCAGCACTTGAACCATCGGCAATAAGGTTACCACTAATCTCAACCAATAATTTATAAGTATGGCCATGAAGGTTGTGACATTTTTTATTATGCCCATCTAACATATGACAAGCATCAAATTGAAACTCTTTAGCTATTTTAAACATGTTAAATCCTAGTTTTTTTTCGTGGGATGGGTTACGAACCACGGTTAGATAATCTAACAACATTGGGGAAGCTAATATAAAATATTCCTAGTGTTTTGTCATTTAAAATCATTATTTTGAATAAACATGGTAATGATTATATTTTTTATATTAGGTAAGTAACTTAAATAATATTAGCAATATAGATGCCCCAACATTTTGTTGGGCAATTTAAAATTAATTGCCAAATCTCGTCAAACTTTATAAAAAATAGCGCTAAATTATACTTGGGTTAAAATTAAAGCGCTCATACATCAGTACATAAAATTCTATTTTAGAATTGAGGTTAGCTTTATGTTGTCGTATCAATAATTGATGTATCGAACGATTGTGGTGTTTTGTCTATTTGGTTAATTGGCAAAGATGTATCAAGTCGCATAGATTTTAATCTCGCTTTGCTTAATGATGATTATTCCTTTCTATACATTTTGAATTATTTTATGATAGTAATAATTCATGAAAATTGATGCGGCTGTAATGGTACAGCTAATCAACAAATTTTAAGACCAAATCTAGCCAGCTAAACGAATAATATTAACGTTTATTACTCAATTTTTTTAGTGTTTTCTTAGCTCGCAACTGGCGGTGAATGAGGTTATTTTTATTCGAAAGTAATTTCATGATTTTTAACTTTTACTTTGATTTTAATCATATAAAAAAATTTTTTTGTAGCTCTTGAAATTTACTCTTCCACACTTATTTAGTGATCATGCAAATGGTTTAAATGTTTTATGCATTTATACCAAATTTATTGCTCAGGAGAGAATAATATGAGGTTAGATAAACTCACTAACAAGTTTCAACAAGCTTTAGCTGATGCACAATCATTAGCATTAGGTAAAGATAATCAATATATAGAGCCGGTACATGTGTTATCAGCAATGCTTAATCAGGAAGGTAGCAGTGTCAAACCATTATTGGCAGCAGCGGGAGCGAATGTTGCTGCTTTGCAACAAGAATTAACCCAAGCAATTGATCGATTGCCACAAGTACAAGGTGTGGGTGGTGAAGTATTGCCTTCACAAGAGTTTGTTCGTGTATTAAATCTTTGTGACAAATTAGCGCAAAAAAATGGCGATAGTTATATTTCGTCAGAACTGTTTATATTAGCTGCTTTAGAAGAAAAAGGCAGTTTAGGTGATATTCTTAAAAAATCCGGTGTTACAAAAGACAGATTAAATCAGGCCGTCAGTCAAATAAGAGGAAGTGATAACGTGAACGATGCCAGTGCAGAAGATCAACGCGGCGCGTTGAAAAAATATACTATCGATTTAACCGAGCGTGCTGAACAAGGCAAACTCGATCCTGTAATTGGGCGCGATGAAGAAATCCGTCGTACAATTCAAGTATTACAGCGTCGTACTAAAAATAACCCGGTGTTAATCGGTGAACCAGGCGTGGGTAAAACCGCTATTGTCGAAGGACTTGCACAGCGCATTGTAAACCGTGAAGTACCTGAAGGTTTACGTAATAAACGTGTGTTGTCTTTAGATATGGGCGCATTAATTGCGGGTGCGAAATACCGTGGTGAATTTGAAGAACGTTTAAAAGCCGTTTTAAAAGATTTAGCCAAAGAAGAAGGGCGCATCATTTTATTCATTGATGAAATTCATACCATGGTTGGTGCAGGTAAAAGCGATGGGGCAATGGATGCAGGTAATATGTTAAAACCAGCATTAGCCCGCGGTGAATTACATTGCGTTGGTGCGACTACCTTAGATGAGTATCGTCAATATATTGAAAAAGATCCCGCTTTAGAGCGTCGATTCCAAAAAGTCTACGTGGCTGAACCAACTGTTGAAGATACTATTGCTATATTGCGTGGTTTGAAAGAACGTTATGAATTGCATCACCATGTACAAATTACAGATCCAGCAATTGTGGCAGCAGCTACATTATCACATCGTTATATTTCCGATCGTATGCTTCCAGATAAAGCGATCGATTTAATTGATGAAGCTGCATCAAGTATTCGTATGCAAATGGATTCAAAACCGGAATCATTAGATCGACTTGAACGCCGTATTATTCAGCTTAAACTTGAGCAACAGGCGCTTAAGAAAGAGTCTGATGATGCAAGTAAAAAACGACTTGAGATGCTAAACGATGAACTTGCTGAGAAAGAAAAAGAGTATGCGTCACTTGAAGAAGAGTGGAAGTCAGAGAAGGCTGCTGTTTCGGGTACTCAGACAATCAAAGCTGAGTTGGAAAAAGCACGTACTGAAATAGAACAAGCGCGCCGAGCTGGTGATCTTAATAAAATGTCTGAGTTACAATACGGCAAGATCCCTGAACTGGAAAAGAAATTGGCATCGGCAACACAGCTAGAAGGCAAAACCATGAAGTTATTGCGTAATAAAGTTACCGATAATGAAATTGCTGAAGTGCTTTCTAAATCAACGGGTATTCCTGTTTCAAGGATGCTTGAAAGTGAGAAAGATAAATTACTGCATATGGAAGATGCACTACATAAACGCGTGATTGGTCAAGACGAAGCCGTTGTTGCGGTAGCGAATGCAATTCGTCGTAGCCGAGCAGGACTTTCTGACCCGAATAAACCAATTGGATCTTTTTTATTCTTAGGACCAACTGGGGTAGGTAAAACTGAGCTTTGTAAATCATTAGCTAACTTTATGTTTGATAGTGAAGATGCCATGGTCAGAATTGATATGTCCGAGTTTATGGAAAAACACTCTGTGGCACGTTTAATTGGCGCACCTCCGGGATATGTAGGATATGAAGAGGGCGGTTATTTGACCGAAGCGGTAAGACGTCGTCCTTATTCTGTCATTTTATTGGATGAAGTCGAAAAAGCGCATCCGGATGTCTTTAATATTTTATTACAAGTATTAGATGATGGACGCTTAACCGATGGGCAAGGACGCACTGTTGATTTCCGAAACACAGTGATTATTATGACATCTAACTTAGGTTCAGATTTGATACAAGGTCATGTTGAATTAAGTTATGACGAAATGAAAGCATTAGTAATGACTGTTGTAACAAAACACTTTAGACCAGAATTTATCAATCGTATTGATGAAACAGTGGTATTCCATCCACTTGGTCAAGAAAATATCAAAGCGATAGCTAGAATTCAATTGGCTAATGTGGAAAAACGTTTGGATGAACGCGGTTATCAATTGGATATCTCTGATGCAGCGTTAGAGCAACTTGCTAAAGTTGGTTTTGACCCAATTTATGGTGCAAGACCATTAAAACGTGCAATTCAACAAGAGATTGAAAACCCATTAGCACAACAAATCCTATCTGGTAAACTTGTGCCAGGTAAAACCATTCATTTGGATTTAGTGGGTGATAACATTGAAGCTAAACAATAATCAATTTTGATTATTGTTGAAAATAATACAATGTGAGCATATAAAAAGCCTGAGATTATTTTCAGGCTTTTTTATTTATCAATTAATCATTATTGTTGAAAATAATTGAATTAAAGAGGACTGACTTGAAAAAATCTGAGGGTATATTCAGGCTCTTTTAATTTATCCTCTAAACGCATGCTTGATTCATCAATACAAGTATCACTATCTTTAAAAAAATTACCTGAGAACTTAACCTTCTGCCTTTTCTTTAAATTTGAAACTGTATCAAATAAACGGTGTAGCAGGTTTAATTAATGTCTTATGAAACGAATCTGAAATGGTTTATTCTAAATAGTAATATAAAAATTTTTTGCTATTTTAATTTTCAAAATACCACGAGTATTTGATTTAGAGGTAATAGATTATTGTTCCTATCGATGCTTTGACTGTTAAAAGGGTGACATTGATATACAGTTGTTCTGTTTTTTTCAATTAAAGCACTATTTTTTTGCCTATTATTATCCGTTTTGGGGTTTGATTAATAACCCCTAAACAAGCATTGATAAGCGCGGTTTGATTAACGGAATAGGGAAGTATCGATTCAGGATCTTTTCTATAATTAGCTATTTTATTGGTTGTTGATGCTCGATGTTGATGCTTTTTATATGGCGGGTGATAATTGGATTTTCACTAACCTTTATGACATCCTTCGTTGTTTATTAATGCTCAGCATCTTAGTAATTAATCTTGAATTTATTAATCATTTTGTAAAAGACTTGTTTGAGTGTGTTTTGATAAAGCTCAAAGCAAAAGTATTATTTAATCTTGCTAAATCCATCACAAAGCATCATACTAAATCATATTGATAAAATCTTTATTATTAGCATGAAAGGAAAAATATATGATTAAATTAATTATCAGTGATTTAGACGGGACTTTTTTAAACGAACAAGGTGATTACGATCGTAAACTGTTTGCTAAAGTGTATAAGCAAATGGCAAATGAGAATGTCCATTTTGTTGCGTGTACAGGTAAACAGTGTGAGCGTGTCGAGGAACTCTTTGGCGATTATAGTCAACATATTTGGATCGTTGGCGACAGTGCTACAGCGATTAAATTTAATGGAGAATTTGTCTATCGTTCCTTTTTAGCCAATGATTTAGGACAACGTATTATCAAAACATTGGAACAAGCCAGCACCAATCATGTCATCATTGCCTGTACAGCAAAAGGGGCAGTGATTCGATCGGATTTACCAGCAAGATTAAAACAAAAAGTTCGTGGTTCTTATGCTTCCATTATTGAAGTTGATGAACTGAGTTCAATTTCTGATGATTTTATTAAAATCACGGTCTATGATGAAACAGGTCAATGCCCTCAAACGCGTATGCATTTAACCCCTTATGAGGATAATGTCTATATTGTTGTATCAGAAGCAAATTGGATTGATATTACCGATTATGATGTACATAAAGGTACAACTATCAAGAAATTACAACAAATGCTTAATGTAACTACACACGAAACTATGGCATTCGGTGATGGTTATAACGATATTGAATTGTTAGAACAAGCGGAATATAGTTTTGCCATGCGTAATGCATTTGAAGAAACGAAAGCAAAGGCAAATTTTATAACGGGCTATAATACTGACAGTGCTGTTCTAAAAACAATTCAATTGCTATTAAATCTACAAGCAAAATAGCTAAAAAAGAGATTTGGTCGACCTTAGAGCGAATCTATTAGGCGACCTCTATTTGTAAATCAACCTGCTCAAAACCTTCAATTTTAGTTTCTCGACTGACGACAATGATATCGAGATCTTCACACTTTGCCACTTTATAACGAGCTATTTGTAACATTTTATCGGCTATTACAGCGGCGACAACTTCATTACTTTGGGCAATTACCTCTTTTTTAAAACAAGCATCTTCATAATAAACAGCACTTAATCCAGCTTGTGGATCAAGTCCACACACGCCGATAAATGTTTGATCAAAGACCATGTTACGGATCTGATTTACCGTATCTGCACCCAGGGTGCTGCCGGTTTGTGGATTTACTTTTCCACCAAGTAAAATAAGCTCCCCCTGAGTTCGACTACTAAGTAGTGAAGCGATTTGGGGGGAATTTGTCACAATAGTTAACTCAATATTTGTAGGAATATAACTTGCCATTGTCAAATAGGTTGAACCTGCGTCAATAAAAATACAAGAATTGGCTTTGATGAGTTGAGCGCATCGTTTAGCAACCGATGACTTTTCGCTAACGCTTTGTGTCATTCTGGTTTCAAAGCTTGCAGATTGTTTTAATTGGCTGACCGCACCACCATAAACACGTTTGCAGATACCATTACGTGCAAGTTTTTGTAAATCGCGGCGAATTGTATGTTCTGATACACCAAGTAATTTAATTAAATCGGCATTGACTACTCGACCTTTGTCTTGTAACAGCTGCTGAATATAAGATTGCCGTTGCTCAGGAAAAGCATCATAATCAATCATCTATCACTCCATCAATTAATTTACCTTTATCCCACGCCATATTCTTGTACAGTATATTATCTTCACCAATTACATTTGGATTTTCACGATTAATATTATTGCGGTTTAGTAAACAGGCATTATATTCGGCATCTAAACAATTTCGTTGGGTTTTGTTGTCAATATTAATGATTTGACAACGATTTTTTACAAAAATATATTGATAGTTTTTGTATTGATAAACACTTTCTATTTTAGTCTGGACCCTTTGTTGTTTATCATCCAGGTCATAACAATCTTTGCTACCTATGGCGGATTTGTCTTTGGGATTAAATTCTATATTGCTCCCCCATAAATGGGTTGGTGTAAATGCTCCCTTATCATTAATATAATAATCCAAGTTATCACCTTGCCTTGAACGGTATTTTTTAATAGCTAAATCAAGTATTCCATCAAAATTGATATCTTGTAAGTCGATGCTCATAAAACCATTATCACTATAGTTTAAATTTTCGATTTTTTGTAATAACTGATGGTTATTTTTCGCATAAACATTAATGCCAACTAACTTAATTTTATCCATTTTTTGTTTAGAAAAGACGGCAGTAAAATAGTGATGATCAGTTGACGCTAATTGTAATAATTCAACATTAGTAAATTGCGTATTACTGTCTTTATCTATCACTAATTGTTGAGAAAGTTTTACCGGATAGTGTTGATTATTACTGCCATTAAACCAATAACCCTCTAATGTTTGATCTAACAATGTTGTTTCTTGATTTTGTGTTAGATGAATATCATTAAAGATAAAATAATGACTTTGTTTTTTGGCTTTTATTTGTTGATTGTCAGGATCGATATAGAGATCGTGTGCATCATAAAGTTCTAAATTGGTTTGATGAGTTAACTGTGAGCAGGAATTATTTAATTCACATCCATAGTTTAATTTATGTTGTATCTGTTTAGGATCATCATCATAAACCCAAAAAGCTTGACTTATCGGCTCTAGATATAAAGTCATTTGTTTATCTGCTATATTACCTTTATAAACATAGATAGTGCTAAATGCCGGTGAAGATACCATCAATAATAAAAGTAATATTATTTTTTTCATGCTTTTTATCTCTTAAATAATGTTGATTATGTAACATTCCTTATAATAGGGTTATTAAGGAAGACGTTTTCATCAACATATTACAATCTAATTTAATAATTGTAATGTAAATCTGCTTTTATGCAAAAGGGTATAAACTAAATGAATTTATCTATATTTCAACTTAAAATCATTTTTTTAAATTTTTTTATTATGTTATCTCTGAATCTATCAAAGATAGTATTAAAATTAAACGTCTAGTGTAAAGACAAATGTCACTTTATTTGAGTGATAACTTAACAATTCTTTACTGAAAAGCTCATTACAAACTCAATTAACTATTCTAATATATTACGCTAAAAGTACTTTAGTATAAATTGGTACTAAAGGTTTAGAGCAAAATTAATTGATGATTAAATTAAACTCAATCATATGAATTTTAAAGAAAAAATTTAGATATTCACTACAAGGATTGGTAAAAATATGTTAAAATGTGGTCTTAATCGGGCATCGGGCATCGGGCATCGGGCATCGGGCATCGGGCATCGGGCATCGGGC
>NZ_JAFNOP010000029.1:0-567 GCF_026536195.1 Gilliamella sp. B2969 | reverse complement strand
GGTCAGTATATAACCCAAGTTATCAAATATCAATGATTAATAGCGATAATGATAATTGCTTTAAATGATAATATAGGTTATCATTTATTAATAATTAAAATTATCAAAATCAAATTAAATAATAACAATAATAATAACTTTAACGATAAGGTACCCAGTCAACCCAGTGCTTTTGATGATTTTAATCTAATGGGTAGTGTAATGCATTTGATTATCTGGGGCGTTAGCGGTTTGTCTTAGTGATGTTTTACTCTTTACTGAGTTATCACGCACGTAGCCCTAAGCTCACTACACTGCGGAGGTTTATAAGAAGGGCATGAACTTGTTTAGTTCCGATGTTTTTTCTAAGTAATAAGTAATAAGTAGTAAGTAGTAATTCGGTGTCAGGATAGTGCAATGCATACTCCTGATAATTTTAGGCTCATTAGTTTGTTTTAACTCAGTATGAAGAATAAAACAAGTTACTCATTAATATTTTGAACCCAATAACAGCATAAAAAATAGTGGAATAAAGAAGAGGTCACAATGAAAGAGACGAAAGATATTTTAACGGCATGGCGAAATACC
>NZ_JAFNOP010000028.1:0-569 GCF_026536195.1 Gilliamella sp. B2969 | reverse complement strand
TCAAAATTTGAGTGTGGTGGGCGTTGTTGAAGAGGTGCTGCGTGGACATGGTTTTACCGGCATTGACTACCGTTTAGAATTAAAAAATCGTTATCCGGTCCGGGAGCTTATCACCCAATGGCAGGAGAGTGACCTGACCTTTATTCAACGAATTTTAGCCGATGTGGGGATTTGGTTTCGTTTTGAAACGCATGCTGAGCACAATTGTGATGTTATGGTCTTAAGTGATTACGAACAAGGTTATCAGCAGGCAAAGGATATCGACTACAAACTACCGAGTGGCACTTTAGATGCAGGCGTTGACAGTGTGTGGGATATGGGTTTACACAGTCAGATGGTTGAAGCGTCAGTTCAGGTGCAGGATTATAATTACCGGGATGCAGGCAGCAATTTACAAACGGAAGTGAACAGTCAGCCAACAAACGCGACGACGTATGGCATGAATTACCGTTATGAAGAGCACTATAAAGGATTGAATGATAATGGCACGGCTAATGCCGGTCGTGATAGCGATACAGCCAACCGTTTTGCGGCAGGGGAGCAAAATGGTAACCGCGAAGGTGACCAGG
>NZ_JAFNOP010000024.1:0-1725 GCF_026536195.1 Gilliamella sp. B2969 | reverse complement strand
CTTCGTAAGGAGGTGATCCAACCGCAGGTTCCCCTACGGTTACCTTGTTACGACTTCACCCCAGTCATGGACCACACCGTGGTAAACGCCCTCCCGAAGGTTAAGCTATCTACTTCTGGTGCAACCCACTCCCATGGTGTGACGGGCGGTGTGTACAAGGCCCGGGAACGTATTCACCGTGACATTCTGATTCACGATTACTAGCGATTCCGACTTCATGGAGTCGAGTTGCAGACTCCAATCCGGACTTAGACGTACTTTCTGAGGTCCGCTTGCTCTCGCGAGGTCGCCTCCCTTTGTATACGCCATTGTAGCACGTGTGTAGCCCTGGTCGTAAGGGCCATGATGACTTGACGTCGTCCCCACCTTCCTCCGCTTTATCAACGGCAGTCTCCTTTGAGTTCCCGACCGAATCGCTGGCAACAAAGGATAAGGGTTGCGCTCGTTGCGGGACTTAACCCAACATTTCACAACACGAGCTGACGACAGCCATGCAGCACCTGTCTCACAGTTCCCGAAGGCACTCTCGCATCTCTGCAAGATTCTGTGGATGTCAAGACCAGGTAAGGTTCTTCGCGTTGCATCGAATTAAACCACATGCTCCACCGCTTGTGCGGGCCCCCGTCAATTCATTTGAGTTTTAACCTTGCGGCCGTACTCCCCAGGCGGTCGATTTATCGCGTTAGCTTCGGAGCCCATCACTCTAGGCAACAAACTCCAAATCGACATCGTTTACAGCGTGGACTACCAGGGTATCTAATCCTGTTTGCTCCCCACGCTTTCGCATCTCAGCGTCAGTATCTGTCCAGAAGGCCGCCTTCGCCACCGGTATTCCTCCACATCTCTACGCATTTCACCGCTACACGTGGAATTCTACCTTCCTCTACAATACTCCAGATAACCAGTTTTAAGTGCAATTCCTAGGTTGAGCCCAGGGCTTTCACACCTAACTTAATTATCCGCCTACATGCCCTTTACGCCCAGTCATTCCGATTAACGCTCGCACCCTCCGTATTACCGCGGCTGCTGGCACGGAGTTAGCCGGTGCTTCTTCTGTAATTAACGTCAATTAGTGCACCTATTAGATACACTACCTTCCTCACTACCGAAAGTACTTTACAACCCGAAGGCCTTCTTCATACACGCGGCATGGCTGCATCAGGGTTCCCCCCATTGTGCAATATTCCCCACTGCTGCCTCCCGTAGGAGTCTGGACCGTGTCTCAGTTCCAGTGTGGCTGGTCATCCTCTCAGACCAGCTAGAGATCGTCGCCTTGGTGAGCCCTTACCCCACCAACTAGCTAATCCCATATGGGTTCATCAAATGGCGCATGGCCCGAAGGTCCCATGCTTTGGTCTCTCAACGTTATGCGGTATTAGCAGTCGTTTCCAACTGTTGTCCCCCTCCATTCGGCAGATCCCCATACCTTACTCACCCGTCCGCCACTCGTCATCAAGTGCAAGCACTCATGTTACCGTTCGACTTGCATGTGTTAAGCCTGCCGCCAGCGTTCAATCTGAGCCATGATCAAACTCTTCAATTTAAAGTTTGATGCTCAATAACTGTCTCTGACATATTCAAATGAATCTTCAGTGTCACTTATCAAGACTTAATTTTTTCAGTCCGTAGACTTTTAATTCTTCGTCTCGCAAGTGCCCACACAGATTGTCTGTTTCTTCTTTTTAAAGAGCTGACAGCGTTAAATTTAACTAAACATTTTGTTGT
>NZ_JAFNOP010000027.1:0-584 GCF_026536195.1 Gilliamella sp. B2969 | reverse complement strand
GGTCAGTATATAACCCAAGTTATCAAATATCAATGATTAATAGCGATAATGATAATTGCTTTAAATGATAATATAGGTTATCATTATTAATAATCAAAATTATCAAAATCAAATTAAACAATAATAATAATAACTTTAACGATAAGGTACCCAGTCAACCCAGTGCTTTTGATGATTTTAATCTAATGGGTGGTGTAATGCATTTGATTATCTGGGGCGTTAGCGGTTTGTCTTAGTGATGTTTTACTCTTTACTGAGTTATTACGCACATAGCCCTAAGCTCACTACACTGCGAAGGTTTATAAGAAGGGCATGAACTTGTTTAGTTTCGATGTTTTTTCTAATTAATAAGTAATAATTAATAATTAATTATTAATAAATAGTAAGTAGTAAGTAGTTGTCAGGATAGAGCAATGCATAGCCCTGATAATTTTAGGCTCATTAGTTTGTTTTAACTCAGTATAAAGAATAACACAAGTTACTCATTAATATTTTGAATCCAATAACAGCATAAAAAATAGTGGAATAAAGAAGAGGTCACAATGAAAGAGACGAAAGATATTTTAACGGCATGGCGAAATACC
>NZ_JAFNOP010000023.1:0-4736 GCF_026536195.1 Gilliamella sp. B2969 | reverse complement strand
ATTATCCATCAACGACCTTAGCCAATGTGGTCGTGACAAATAATTATTGGCACGATCCGGATGGTGATAAATTATTTACGATAACGGGTAATATGCAAATAAAGTGGGAAAATGCGGCAGGAGAAGATGTCACCAATTATGTCAAGTCGAATCCGAATAGTGAATTAGATGCGTGTAAATCGCCCTATAAATTAACACTCAGTGCTGATGCAGGTTCGTTAGCAACAAATTATGGGATCCCCTCAATAGGAAGCTTTACGGGAGGCAGCCATAGTTATTATCTTTACCCAAGTACGCCTAAAGTATGTTATGTACAACCAAATTTGTATCAAGGAAAAGGTATACAAGCAGGGGATGAGTATGAAGGAGGAAATTATGCAGGGCCTGTAACTCAGTGGGATCCAGATCGCGGTTTTAAACCGCAGGATCTAAAAAATCCATTATCGAACTTCCCAACAACCGGTACAAATAATTACTTTTTTAAAATGACAATTGCTGGATTAACTGCTGGTCAATTTATTTCTATAAATGGTGCTCAAATTATGCCTAGCTCTGGAAGTGGTGTAAATTTATCTATCACTGCTGAGAATAATAATATCAATGGTAATGTGGTAAGAGTAACGTTAAAAGGACCGACGTTAACATCAGCTAACAATAATTTTATTTCTTCAATATTTAAATTTTATGGGGATTCAGCTAAAAGTAAAATTATTTATCAATTCAATTTAAGCAGATGGTTTATTGTTAAACCTGGGATAAAAGGTGTGGATTATATAAATAATTATTCTGATGCTGTGCAATTTTGTCGAAATTTAGGATCAAATTATCGAATGCCTTCATTACAAGATTATACCAATGCTAACACATCTCAATATCATTTTAATTTAGGTGTGCCAGGACAAGGTAATGTTTATCAACGTAGTATTAGTTATAGGAATGGTAGTACTGGTAAATGGGTTGGTGGTTTTTTTAATGAATGGGGGGCGATTGCTGCAGGGACATGGATGGGAGATTCATATTATAGTGATAGTGGATGGGCTATAGGAAATTATTGGGTATCGGATGTTAATACTATAAACGGTGTTAAGTATAATTATAATATTTTTTCGGAATTTGGCGATATCGATCCGTTTGGAAATGGACGAGTAGCGTGTGTTACACCTTAAATAATATCACATTCAAAAAGTATTTTAGTTATAATAAATATAATTTTTTCAATTACTTGAAATGTAATTTTATTGATATATAACAGAAATTACTGGGTTAATTTGATTAAAATTCATAATCACTATTGATTAGATATAGGTGAAATGTAGTATGGATATAATTGATAAATTAGAGAAAAGTAATAGTCGCACTAGTATTTATTTTTTCAAGCAAGGAATATTTGCGCAGTTGTATGGCATGTCGCTTTATTTGGCTAGAATAGAGTTAAATCTTTTGGTGAAAGTATGCGGTGTTCGTCATAAAAAATGTGGTGGCGATCTTATTCTTAGAGGGGGGTTACCGGTTTCAACCTTAGAAAAACATTTTGGTCGTAGATTAATTCATCATGATTATGGTTATGAAATAAAGTTAACACATGAAATAGAGGATTTGACAGATTATAACAGTTGGTATCTCAAGCAAAAAAATTATCTACTAAAGAAAGAAGAAATCGAGCGAAATAATAAAACAGAGCTAGTAGAGGCTGAGAAAAACTTAGAAGTATCAGCTTTGAGCAGAAAGTTAGCAGCCAGCAGGCAGCTAACACTCAGCGAGCAAGAGTATTATTTTTTAATGAATTGGCGACAGGATAAATATCCATCATCAATAGAATCGGGTTTTATCCGAGGTTTGAAGGAAAAAATTTTATCACAGGGGCGAAGCCGTCTGAGATAAAATTTTTAGTATAAAAAACATGCATTTTTATTTTTTCAAATAATGTAAAATCTCAACACACTTTTTTGAGAGAAAGTTATTCACACAATAATGAAATAGCCGATATCAAGTCGGCTAAGTATCTAACCAATCAACAAGTTAATTTAATACCTGTGTAAAAATAGCTAGAAAAAATAACGTTGCTTTAGGATTAAGTAAGTTGCACAACAACCCTTGCATAAACGCGGATTTAGCGGACATTTGTTTGTCAATTAATTGTTGACTGACATAAGTAGAATTGGTCTTTTTTGCAAGTAATGCTTTAATGCCAAGCCATAATAAGTAAGCGGCGCCCGCATAGCGTAATACATTATACAGTAATGGCGTAGCAGCAATCAGTACTGCCACACCGGCTACACAATAACTCATATGGATTAATATTGCAGTGATGACTCCCAAACACGTCAACAGGGCTATTTTTCGGCTATAAGTTAAGCTGTTTTTCAAAATCAAAAAAAAGTCAGGGCCAGGCGAAATCATGCCAAGACAACTGATGGTTGACACTAAAAGTACGGTATCAAGAGTCATAATTATGCCTAATTCAACAGTTGAGCAGCTTGATTTAAACTAGCAATGCCCGATTTATTTTGTTCAATATACTGTTTTTTATCTAAATTTGGTTGAGTTAAATAATCGGTTAAAAATTTAACATTGCTGTTAATTTGAGCGCCATTTAAAATGAGCCTTGGTAAATCAATCTGATAAATGGTTTGATCAGGTGTTTTTTGTAAATCAACTGTTTGTGCGTTTGTGAGCAAATAAAGCTTACGTTCTTTTTCTGAAAGATGTTTTATCGTTGGGGTTGCAGAGCCCATCATTAAGTGATCGGGAAAGATATAAAACACGGTGTTTTCAAGTAGTCCTTGATCTTTTAACTGCTTAATAAACTGACCAACATTATAGTCTAACGAAGCAGCAACAAATGACATATTATCGTCTTTCGGTGCAATCACCGATCGCATTCGTTCGTCATAAAAACCATTTGGTGCATGCGTTGAAATGGTTGAAATAAATAGCGCGAAGGGTTTACCTGAGCTATGCAAACTCGTTACCTGTTTGTGGGCTATTTCTAATATATCTTTATCATATAAACCAAAAGGCGCATTAGGATATTGGCCAGCATAGTTTTTCTCAGAAACGACTTGCATGCCTAACAGCTCGGCTATGTGTCCAATACCCGCAAATTCAGGGCCAGCCATAACATAGCGCGTTTCATAGCCTGCTTGTTTGAGTACGTCACCCAAGCTGACTAATTGTGTTTTATTTGCGCTGGCCAGCGGCGATGTCGAATATTCACCAATTAAAAATGGCATGCCAGTCATATAAGTATACATTGAAGCTGTTGTCCAACTGCTACCAGGGCTCATTGGCATATTCGCAAAGAAGGTATAGTCTTGCCGTAGTTGGCGTAAATGTGGCGTAATATCAGTAAAATCAAAAAAACCTTGTTCAAACGATTCTAAAGATAGAACAATAATATTTTTACCTTTTTCACTAGTGATTTGTTGCTTATTTGGATAATTGTCCATGTTTAATGCGTGTAGTGCCTGCTCAAATGATCGTTTAGGTGCACAGGTCACTTGATAGATCTCGTATATTCGGCTAAATGGACCGTTTTGATAACTTAATGAGATAATTGCTATTACGCCAATTAATATTCGAATCGATAATCGACATTTATGTTGGCACAAATTAGCTAACTTTGTCAGCAAATATATCAATATAAAAAATACCGCAATCACAAGTACGGCTTGTAATTTAAAGATAAACAGCCCTTCAATAATATCATTAACATTTAAATTAACGTAAAACTGATAATCGATAAATCCACCACTAAAATAGATTGAGGTCAGTTCCATCACAATAAAAACGGTCATTAATACTATGATCAATAGTTGCCATTTTTTTTGTTTAAATAATGAAGCGAAAAGAATAGTTAGTAGCAAAAAAGGTAAAATAACAAGGGTAGATAAAGGCATAAAAACGTGTTACTCAGCAATTAACTTTGCCACAGTATATACGTATTCTTGAAAAAATAAAAAAGTAACCAAGGGTGGTATAACGAACATTATATTCCATTATTGTTGGCCACTCAGCATTGGCGGTTAAAGTTATTAAAAAAAATTAATAATCTCTTTTTTATTTTTTTGATATTAAATTAATAGGTTAATAAAAAAAACGATAATATGAAGAATTTCACTGTTTTGTTGCTATTGGTTTTTTTACTTACTTCTGTTATCAAAGATTCTGACTATTATGCGTGACCTATAAATTTGAGAAATATGTGGATGAAGATAACATTGTCTATTAGAGGTTAGATGTATCGAAAACTAAAATAACTTAACTTGTTTTTGAATAAATAAAAAAAGATTATATAAACACAGTTATCATTCTGTTATTTTCTGAAAATAAAATAAAGCTTATGAAGTGATTGCTACTGGTAAAGCATCTTTCCGATCTATACAGTTTAATTTAAGCAATAAGATCGATAACGATACGGTATGTATTCACTTTTTAAATAAACAGCAAACCTACAAATTATTATCAGCTATCATTAAAGTAGACTTTACAATTATTAACTATTTTATCATTTATGAGTTTGATTGTTTTTTTTATACTCGGTCAGTCAATATTATGACTGGCATACAGTATTTGTTCAAAATTTAGTATAAAAGAACAATGGATTATTTAAAAAGGATTAAAAATATGTTAAAATACAGTTGTTTACGGGGCCAGCCAGCCAGCCAGCCAGCCAGCCAGCCAGCCAGCCAGCCAGCCAGCCAGCCAGCCAGCCAGCCAGCCAGCCAGCCAGCCAC
>NZ_JAFNOP010000022.1:0-5191 GCF_026536195.1 Gilliamella sp. B2969 | reverse complement strand
TATGCGGCGACCGAGTTGCTCTTGCCCGGCGTCAACACGGGATAATACCGCACCACATAGCAGAACTTTAAAAGTGCTCATCATTTGATCGGCTATAATCGCCGCGTGGACGTAGTCAGTTTGACAACCTGCGTTTTGATCATCGCGCGCCCGCTGAAACAAAGCTGCAAAGCGATCCCGGATCGGGAGAAGGGCAGAAGGCAGGGGTTCCTCAGATGCGGCATACAGCTTCGCCATTAGTTCCGCTGCAATTTCGGTCGCCTGGTAGTCGCCGTGCTCGGCAACGATGTGAGAGAGCATTCGCTCCCCGGCATATTCGAGCAACATCAGATTGTTCTCACGACCGAGCAACCGGACTGCTCCCCTCCCATTGCGCCATACCAGATAGTCGGCCCCGCGCAGTTCATCAGCAATGTCTTCTATAGGTTTCAATCCCTTGACGATTGCAGGAGTCCCGTCTGGCAATGAAACTTTCCAAACGAGGCTGGAAAAGGTGTCCGCAATGAGAACAGGTTGCGAAACGTGCCAATGAGCAGGAAAAACAGGCGGCATGAACATCAACCCCAAGTCAGAGGGTCCAATCGCAGATAGAAGGCAAGGCGTTCGCGGTCGGGGGCTTCGATCCCCAATACATTGAATAGGACAGCGAAGGCGCGCTCTGCTTCATCTGGCGCTGCCCAGTTCTCTTCGGCGTTAGCAATCATGAGTGCCAAATCGGCATAGCGATCTGCTGTTCCGAGCCGCCCAAGGTCGATCAGACCCGTGCATTGAAGAGTTTTAGGGTCCACCATGAAGTTCGGCATGCAGGGATCACCATGGCAAACAACCATATCGGTGCGCTCTTGGTCGAGCCGCACCGGTAGCTCTCGTTCGACACGAGCCAAAAGATCGAGCTGCGGCGTACTCTTGTCCTCGTCCGGTAAGAAGTCGGGATTGACGGCATTGCGGGACACCACATCAACGGCGCGTCCGAACATTCGCGACAGCCTGCGCTCAAACGGACATTGATCAACCGATAGGCTGTGAACAGCGCCAAGTTGCTGCCCCATTGACGGCCACGCTTTGAGCAAATCCGCTCCAGACAGATCAGCCGCCGGTACTCCCGGAATTGCCGTTATCACCAAGCATGCACCCTCCTGTTCCTCCTGCCAGTTGATGACCTCGGGGCAAGCCACACCTCGACCTTTGAGCCAAATGAGGCGGTCACGCTCTCCAGCGAGCTCACCGCGGCGGGAAGCAGGTGCGATTTTCGCGAAGGCATGCCCGTCACCACGTCGAAAAACAAAATCACCAGATTCTCCGCCTCTGACAGGCAACCAGTCAGAATGCGATTCACCAAAAAAAATATTAGTTCGATTCAATGGAGGTTCCTTCAGTTTTCTGATGAAGCGCGAATATAGAGAAATATCCCGAATGTGCAGTTAACGAATTCTTGCGGTTTCTTTCAGCGCCGCCAATACCGCCAGCCCGTCGCGCAAGGGGCGCGGCTCGTGTGTGCGGATGAAGTCAGCTCCACCTGCGGCGGCGGCAAGCTCTGCAGCGAGTGTCGCGGCCCCGACATCCCCCGGACCACGGCCTGTGAGCGCGCGCAGAAAGGATTTGCGCGAAACAGACAGAAGCACCGGCAAATCGAAGCGCAGCCGCAATTCATCGAACCGCGCCAGCACCGAGAGCGAGGTTTCGGGAGCAGCCCCCAGAAAAAACCCCATGCCGGGATCAAGGACAAGGCGGTTGCGTTTGATACCGGCACCCGTCAGCGCCGCGATGCGCGCGTCAAAGAACGCCGCAATGTGATCCATGATGTCGCCAGCGGGTGCCTCGCGCCGATCTGCCTGCCCGTCTTGCACCGAATGCATAACGACGAGTTTGGCAGATGATTTCGCCAATTGCGGATAGAACGCAGCGTCTGGAAAACCGCGAATATCATTGAGATAGGCCACACCACGCGACAAGGCATAGGCTTGCGTCGCGGGTTGATAACTGTCGAGCGAGACGGGAATGCCATCTGCCTTGAGCGCGTCCAGCACCGGCGCGATACGCGCGATTTCTGTGTCGGACGAAACAGGCGCGGCGTCGGGATTGCTGGATGCCGGACCGAGGTCGATCACATCTGCCCCCTCGGCCATCAGCTTACGCGCCTGCGCAATGGCTGCGTCTGGCGCCAGATACCGGCCTCCATCGGAGAAACTGTCCGAGGTTATGTTGACGATGCCGAAAATGATGAGCGATTTATTCATGGGGGCTTCTATAATAATAATAATCGAGCATGAGTATCATACGGATGCTCGGGTCGAAAGGGAATCCCCAGGCGAGTAACCTGTTTGCGGTGATCCATTAGCTGCAGGAGCAGAATAGCATACATCTGGAAGCAAAGCAAGGAAAGCGGCCTATGGAGCTGTGCGGCAGCGCTCAGTAGGCAATTTTTCAAAATATTGTTAAGCCTTTTCTGAGCATGGTATTTTTCATGGTATTACCAATTAGCAGGAAAATAAGCCATTGAATATAAAAGATAAAAATGTCTTGTTTACAATAGAGTGGGGGGGGTCAGCCTGCCGCCTTGGGCCGGGTGATGTCGTACTTGCCCGCCGCGAACTCGGTTACCGTCCAGCCCAGCGCGACCAGCTCCGGCAACGCCTCGCGCACCCGCTGGCGGCGCTTGCGCATGGTCGAACCACTGGCCTCTGACGGCCAGACATAGCCGCACAAGGTATCTATGGAAGCCTTGCCGGTTTTGCCGGGGTCGATCCAGCCACACAGCCGCTGGTGCAGCAGGCGGGCGGTTTCGCTGTCCAGCGCCCGCACCTCGTCCATGCTGATGCGCACATGCTGGCCGCCACCCATGACGGCCTGCGCGATCAAGGGGTTCAGGGCCACGTACAGGCGCCCGTCCGCCTCGTCGCTGGCGTACTCCGACAGCAGCCGAAACCCCTGCCGCTTGCGGCCATTCTGGGCGATGATGGATACCTTCCAAAGGCGCTCGATGCAGTCCTGTATGTGCTTGAGCGCCCCACCACTATCGACCTCTGCCCCGATTTCCTTTGCCAGCGGTTCGATCTGCTCCGCTAACTCGTTGATGCCTCTGGATTTCTTCACTCTGTCGATTGCGTTCATGGTCTATTGCCTCCCGGTATTCCTGTAAGTCGATGATCTGGGCGTTGGCGGTGTCGATGTTCAGGGCCACGTCTGCCCGGTCGGTGCGGATGCCCCGGCCTTCCATCTCCACCACGTTCGGCCCCAGGTGAACACCGGGCAGGCGCTCGATGCCCTGCGCCTCAAGTGTTCTGTGGTCAATGCGGGCGTCGTGGCCAGCCCGCTCTAATGCCCGGTTGGCATGGTCGGCCCATGCCTCGCGGGTCTGCTCAAGCCATGCCTTGGGCTTGAGCGCTTCGGTCTTCTGTGCCCCGCCCTTCTCCGGGGTCTTGCCGTTGTACCGCTTGAACCACTGAGCGGCGGGCCGCTCGATGCCGTCATTGATCCGCTCGGAGATCATCAGGTGGCAGTGCGGGTTCTCGCCGCCACCGGCATGGATGGCCAGCGTATACGGCAGGCGCTCGGCACCGGTCAGGTGCTGGGCGAACTCGGACGCCAGCGCCTTCTGCTGGTCGAGGGTCAGCTCGACCGGCAGGGCAAATTCGACCTCCTTGAACAGCCGCCCATTGGCGCGTTCATACAGGTCGGCAGCATCCCAGTAGTCGGCGGGCCGCTCGACGAACTCCGGCATGTGCCCGGATTCGGCGTGCAAGACTTCATCCATGTCGCGGGCATACTTGCCTTCGCGCTGGATGTAGTCGGCCTTGGCCCTGGCCGATTGGCCGCCCGACCTGCTGCCGGTTTTCGCCGTAAGGTGATAAATCGCCATGCTGCCTCGCTGTTGCTTTTGCTTTTCGGCTCCATGCAATGGCCCTCGGAGAGCGCACCGCCCGAAGGGTGGCCGTTAGGCCAGTTTCTCGAAGAGAAACCGGTAAGTGCGCCCTCCCCTACAAAGTAGGGTCGGGATTGCCGCCGCTGTGCCTCCATGATAGCCTACGAGACAGCACATTAACAATGGGGTGTCAAGATGGTTAAGGGGAGCAACAAGGCGGCGGATCGGCTGGCCAAGCTCGAAGAACAACGAGCGCGAATCAATGCCGAAATTCAGCGGGTGCGGGCAAGGGAACAGCAGCGAGTGGCCGGAGGATCGGCTCATGGCGGCAATGGATGCGTACCTTGAACGCGACCACGACCGCGCCTTGTTCGGTCTGCCGCCACGCCAGAAGGATGAGCCGGGCTGAATGATCGACCGAGACAGGCCCTGCGGGGCTGCACACGCGCCCCCACCCTTCGGGTAGGGGGAAAGGCCGCTAAAGCGGCTAAAAGCGCTCCAGCGTATTTCTGCGGGGTTTGGTGTGGGGTTTAGCGGGCTTTGCCCGCCTTTCCCCCTGCCGCGCAGCGGTGGGGCGGTGTGTAGCCTAGCGCAGCGAATAGACCAGCTATCCGGCCTCTGGCCGGGCATATTGGGCAAGGGCAGCAGCGCCCCACAAGGGCGCTGATAACCGCGCCTAGTGGATTATTCTTAGATAATCATGGATGGATTTTTCCAACACCCCGCCAGCCCCCGCCCCTGCTGGGTTTGCAGGTTTGGGGGCGTGACAGTTATTGCAGGGGTTCGTGACAGTTATTGCAGGGGGGCGTGACAGTTATTGCAGGGGTTCGTGACAGTTAGTACGGGAGTGACGGGCACTGGCTGGCAATGTCTAGCAACGGCAGGCATTTCGGCTGAGGGTAAAAGAACTTTCCGCTAAGCGATAGACTGTATGTAAACACAGTATTGCAAGGACGCGGAACATGCCTCATGTGGCGGCCAGGACGGCCAGCCGGGATCGGGATACTGGTCGTTACCAGAGCCACCGACCCGAGCAAACCCTTCTCTATCAGATCGTTGACGAGTATTACCCGGCATTCGCTGCGCTTATGGCAGAGCAGGGAAAGGAATTGCCGGGCTATGTGCAACGGGAATTTGAAGAATTTCTCCAATGCGGGCGGCTGGAGCATGGCTTTCTACGGGTTCGCTGCGAGTCTTGCCACGCCGAGCACCTGGTCGCTTTCAGCTGTAAGCGTCGCGGTTTCGGGGTCTGACGCTCAGTGGAACGAAAACTCACGTTAAGGGATTTTGGTCATGAGATTATCAAAAAGGATCTTCACCTAGATCCTT
>NZ_JAFNOP010000021.1:0-7050 GCF_026536195.1 Gilliamella sp. B2969 | reverse complement strand
CGTTAACTAATCCGAGAGGGAACAGCTTAATTAATAAAACGCGCGTTTTATTAATTAAGCTGTTCCCTCTCGGATTAGTTAACGCTCAATATGTGACCTCATAATAAATTAATTCAAGAATATGTTACCTTTTGTGTTGACATTTAAATATGTACCCTTTATTATTAAATCATTCATTAAATATGTTCCCTTTAATGAAAATATAAATAGAAATTAAAAAAAATATATTTATTAAATTTGTAACCATTATTTATAAAAATGTAACAACAAAAAATGTTTATATTAATACATTGTTTTTAAATGATATTTTTGTAACATTCATAAAAGTTACAAATTTTAAAAAATAGAATTAAAAAATCAAAACTTAAAAATTTTGCTTATTTTTGGTTGTTTTGCCTTTTATAAGCAAAATGGGCTAAAATAAGCAAAATGGAAAATTAGGAGGTTTTATGTCATTAAAAACAACTTTAGAGCAGTGTGTGCGACGCGGTCAGATGATGACAACACAAATTGCACGAGCACAATTCGGCAGTGATGAACCGTCATCGCGTATAATCACTCGTCGATTCGGTATAAAAGAAGCTGCTGATCTTGCTGGTGTATCTGAACCAACAATTCGAGCAGCCGAAGATGCAGGAAAACTACCAGAACCCGACACAATAAAAGCAGGGTCAATTTCACGCAGAGCAGGTTATACAATTTATCAAATTGATAATATGAGAGAAGTATTTGGAACTCGACCTGCTCGTCCCTCCGATAGCGAACCTGTGGTTATATCTGTCTCGGTAAATAAAGGTGGAGCTTACAAAACCTCGTCGAGTGTTCATATCGCTCAATCGTACGCACTACAGGGTTATCGCACGTTAATTATTGATATGGACCCGCAGGCCACTGCGTCGCTATACCACGGCTACGTTCCCGAATTACACATAACCGGTGATGACACTGTATTACCGTTCATGTTAGGTGAAAAAAATAACCTGGCATATGCAATAAAACCAACTTGCTGGCCACAACTCGACATTATACCGTCATGTCTAGAATTACATAGAATTGAGAGTGAAGTCTATATAAATCACGACGAAGGTAAACTCAGCATAGAACCGCATCTACTACTACGTGCAGGAATTGAAACGATTTGGAACGATTACGACATTATTATTATAGATAGTGCGCCAACTCTCGGTGTCGGTACAGTAAATTTAGTTTGTGCTGCAGATGTAATTATTGTACCAACACCGGCAGAACTCTACGACTATGTCAGTTCGTACCAATTTTTTACTATGTTAAATGACGTAATGAGCAACATAGATTTGGGTGGTTTTGAGCCAGACGTGCGCGTATTGGTAACAAAATACAGTAATGCGATGGGTAGTCAGAGCGAATGGATGTTGGAACAAATACGAGGTTCGTGGGGTGAAATGGTGTTGAGTGAAATAGTTCGAACAACTGACGAGGTAGGGAAAGGTCAGATTCGAATGCGTACTATATTCGAACAGGCTGCCGACCAACGCAGTACATCATCAGCATGGAAAAATGCGGTTTCAATTTGGGAACCGGTAGCAAATGAAATTTTAAACAAATTAGTAAAACCTCGATGGGGGCTATAACATGAAACACGCACCAAAAATTAATTTTGACAATACTGAACAAACAGCAACAACAACTGCGCCAGTTAGTCGCAACACCACACCAACAGTTGCAAATCTATCACGACGAGTTGCAAATATTGCGCCTGGTAATACCATTATTTTATCTGTGCTCGGACGAGATGTGACACTAACATGCAAAACTATTGCAGCTGAATTTGTTGATAAAAAAACCATGGTTTATTCTGACAATATTCGGCTTCAAGAGCTGCTTGATGCTGATTCGCTCGCTGACATTTTGCCTACAATGTCAAAATCTGGTCAACAGTTTCCAGCAATTGGACGTGACATAAATGGTGTGATCGAGATAGCAGACGGTAGTCGTCGTCGTAAAGCTGCAATACTCGCAAATCGCGACTACATGGTGCTTGTCGGTGATTTAACAGATAAAGAGATGAACTATCTATCTGACACCGGTAACGAACATCAAAAACCGAGTGCGTACGAACTGGGAATGCAATACAAACGACGACTACATCGTGAATTTTGTGACAATCTCACTCATCTCGCAGACGATTTAAAAATGGATAGAAAAACTGTTAGAAATTATATAGAAACAGCAACGCTACCGATTGAAATAATTAAATGTTTTAAATCGCCGAATGAAATTAGTCTGCGGGCGGGCGTACGACTGGCAAAATTATATCAACAACATGCTGACGCGATGATGATGACCGCAACAGAAATCATAAAAAATAAAAAACAGCTCACAACAGAAGATGTTTTTTCAAAACTCGAATCTGTCCAGCCGTTGACCGAACAACCGACCGAGCGCAAATTTGGCAGCGGTATAACAGCAAAATACAAAAACAACACTGTCACATTTTCGTTAAAAAATGCCCCTGCAGATTTGATAAAGCAAATCGAGCAAATTTTGGAGAAAAATAATGAATCAAACAAAAATTAATGTTTTATTTATCGGCGGGAGCTACAACTCAGAAATAAAAAAAATACCAAAAATTAATTTAGACGCGGGTTTTATCGAGTTACCTCCAAACAGAACGCCCGATGAGTTTGTAGACTATATTTTAGAATCTGACATAGAAAAAGAAAAATACGAGCGCTATTACGCTACTAAAATGTGGGTCGGTAATGATGATGATTACAAAATTTATGTAGCAATAGAGCACAATAAATTAATGCTAGTTGCCAAAAATGAATTGAATGATCCCGTATCAAATTTAAAAAATTTAGGAATATTAAAATGAGTAATTTTATAGAATTAACAACGTCTGACGGAAAAATAATATTAAATACAAATAACATTATCGAAATTAAATCGATTAATTCTGTTAGCCGTGAATTTAAAACCAGTATTTTATATGCTAACGGTGAAAAATTGAGAGATTTGTGGGTTGCTGAGGATTATGAAACTATAAAAAATTTTTTACGCGCAGGTACTGTAAATAAACACATGCCTGGAGAGTGGATACGTGTAGAGTGAGAACAGGGACCCCGCTCTCAACCTATATTTATTCCATTGGTGGTCGATTCGACCACCGTTACGGGATAGTTCCGAGCAACCCAAATTGGGTTAGCTCAAAAAAGAGCTTTAGGTCATGGACGCGGTAAAATAGATTATCATCTAACTGTAGATGAATTTCATTCTTCAATGACTGAGGTACTCGAATCGAGTACCTCAGTCTGAGACGGTCAAATTGACCGTCTCGAAAAATAACAAAAAACAGGAGGTATTGACATAACAACACAAAACAATTACTGTATAAAAACCGTAGCAAAATCTGCGGTCAAGTTTAGCAGCTTGCATTGTAAAGGAGCATAAACCGCTCTAAGCGGTATTTTTATGTCATAAATCTAGCTATATCTATTCAATGGTGAGCTAGGTGAGAGAGCCGAAAGGCTCGCCGTTATCCTTTACAACGGTACTGCTAATCTTGCCTAGTTCACCGCCCATTTTTAGCAGAATGGACGGTGATTAAATAAACCAGGTAAAGGAATTTAATCATGACTACTCAACTAGTATTCAATAACACACCCCTATCTATTATTACCCTCAATAATCAAATTTGGATCTCATCTAGCGAATTATCAAAGGCACTCAACTACTCAAGCTCAAAATCTGTTACTATATTATATAACCGAAATAAAAGTGAGTTTACTAGTAAGATGACATCGGTTATCAAATTGATAACCAATGGGATAAACAATAATTTACGTGAAAAATCGGTTCGGATTTTTTCATTACGCGGTGCTCATCTAATAGCTATGTTTGCTAACACAGAAATCGCAAAAGAATTCAGACAATGGGTGCTCGATATCCTGGATAACGAAACCAAAAAAACAACCCCACCCCCTGCCACCCTCCCCGTTCTGTCTCCAGTCGAACCCACCGACGTCAAAATCGAAACCGTGAAATTTTATGATCATGAAATTGACGTAATTTTTTATGAAAATTTGCCGTATTTAATAGTCAAACAGATTAGCGATAATATAGGCATTAATTACAGTACATCGCGCGAACAAATCCAAAAACGTAATGACGTAAACCACTCGTTGAAATATATTAAATTACCAACAAATGGAGGTACCCAACGTTATTTATGCCTGCCTCTGTCAATGTTAAATGTGTGGCTACAAAAATTGGTACCTAGTCGCACAAAATCGGGGGACATGCTCCTGCGGTACCAGTGCGAATGTTTTAATTTTTTATTTAATCATTTTGCAAAAAACGGCTATAAAAAAATTGTACCGGTAATGACCAACAATTTAACTGACAACATCGAATACGAAAAATTAACAGCAGCACAAATGCGAGAACTGACGCAAAAAATACACGAGATATCCAATCAGTTTCATTTCAGCCGAACCGCTAGCGCTGCGATTTGGTTTGCTATTCGATACGTCACCGGGACACCGTCACCCGCTGAATTTGATGTTCGGCACCTGCCAATAATTACTAACGAATGCAACCGAATTAACGCGATATTAACTAAATATACAGCTGCAATAAAACAGCATGAGCGACTCATTATTGCTCATGCAATACGTAAACGTGAATCGATTGATGAGATTTTGGGGGCAATGAATAGTGAGATCAAATCAATAGAAAATTTGACTGATGATGAGCTAGTGAACTCTGTAAAACCGTGCCACAGACTGGCGTCAATCGATATTGTTGGTCAAAAATAGGGGGTGATCATGTTTACATATAAATTTGCAGCTATTCAACGCATTGATCGCACAAACACTATAGTAAAATTATCAATAACAGCAAACAACGAACGTGATGCTCGTCGTATGTTTGCTAATAATTACATTTTAGTATTAGCAGCTCGTATAAAAATCAAAGCGGAGGGTTGTTATGTTGAATAAAAATACATTACCCACCGATGATGATTTTTGCAAACTAGAACAAAAATTACAGCAATTAAAACAGCTATTACAAGAAATTGAAAAGGGAATAAAAAATGGGGGGACCGTTAAAACGTTTAAAACTCATATAGAGCGAGCAAAACAGATTAGAAATGAGTGCGACAGACTAAAAATCGATATACAACGTCAAATCCGGAAAAATATTCATTAACGTTCGTTTGAACGCGAAACAGATAATTTAATAACAGCTATAAATTAACTATATTTATAGCTGTTACAAATAAAATGGAGAACGAAATAATGAATAATGTTACAAATGACTGCATAATGAATATCGAACCAATTGACAACAAATTATCGCAGCTACACGCGCTAATGAACGTCATTCAAAACACATTAGAAATGCCCAACGGCGATATTTTTAATAATGATATAGCTAAACTGATGGAAGTAGGAAAGGACATCACAACTAGATGTAAAAACAAGCTACATAAAAAATAAATAAAGCCCCTCGTGGGCTTATTTAGTTTCTAATTTTATTATATCGTTAGCTAGTGACGCACCGTCCGTTTTAATAGCCCGTTTAATGATAGTTTTAACTGCGTTACTGCTAATATTGTATGCGTCAAAGATATCTCTAGCCGCCCAATTTTTCCATGAAATATCTCCACTGCGTCTGCTATTTGCATGTTCAACATCTCGTTTAATTTCTGCTACTAATTTTAACTCGTTCATATTGTTCCCCACCGGATTTTGTTTTATTTCGATGTCAGAACAATAACTCTCGTGAAATGCGAAGTCCAGTAAAATTTATACTTTTTTTGATATTTTTATTAAAATTGATATTTTTATTTATTTTGATAAATTTCAGTTGATTTAAATATCATATTTGATATAATTATAAAAAATGATACACGGAATTACTAAAATGTTTACAATACGAACGCATGATGACGCAAAAGAGGAAATTTTAAATTTACCGCCAGTTTTACGAGGTAAAACAATCGACCTTATTGAAAAATTACAAACAGCCGGACAACTGCGTATGCCGTTTAGTAGATCACTTGGAGGCGGATTATTCGAGTTGAGAGTTATCGAACGTAACAATATTGCTCGTACTATTTACGTGTATCAACATTCAAAAACTATTTATTTATTACATGCGTTTGTTAAAAAAACGCAAAAAACACCTGATAATGCGCTAAAAACAGCTAGAATCCGACTTAAGGAGATGATTGAAAATGACGACTAAAAAACATAACACATCATTTAGTGAGATTAAAAAACAGGCACTTGCAGATCCGATTGCGCGCGACGCATACAACGAATCACAAAAAACATGGAAGCTACGTGAACTATTAATTAGTTCACGTGAAACGGCGGGATTGTCACAAACAGAACTAGCTGCTAGATTAAATTTAGCAGCTTCAAATATCAGCAGAATTGAGAAAAGTCCGGATTGTACAAGCGTAAAAACAATTTTTAAATATCTAGATGCGTGTAACGTCGATATCGATTTTGTTTCGCATTTGCAAAAATAATAAAAAAGTATTTACACGACCTTTGGTCGTGTTATACATATTTCATTAACAGGATTTTCTATTATTTGCCACAAATTATATCAGATTAGGTTTTTCCGGCCATTTAATATCTGGCGCAGTATTAACATCTATCTGATTTAATTCAAAACGATATTTTTTCCATTTTTTAAGCATTTCAGTTTGTTGTTCTGTTGCAATCTCAGCATCAACAGCGTCTTGCAGATTACTAATTGAGCTATTTGCATCATTAAGTAATTGTGATTGTTGTGATTGCGCTGTAGTCACATCATATTGATGCTGTTTTTCTTTATCTAGTTCCCATTTTTTACCATTCCACGAATCAAAATCACTGGTTGGTTTTAACAACGTGTAACCTTCTGGGGTATCTCCGATATTAGTTACTATTGATTCTGCACCAGTTTCTGTTGAATAAATTGCTTTACCACGATGATCCACTGGGTATATCCATTTGTCACATTGACGAACAATTGCATGATCATCTTCTACTTGTTTGGGTGCATCTAAAC
>NZ_JAFNOP010000020.1:0-7923 GCF_026536195.1 Gilliamella sp. B2969 | reverse complement strand
AAGGTGTGTCAGAGTCTGATATGTTAGCGATTCTTGCCAGTAAATCACGGGACAATAGCCGAACGCCAATGCAATGGGACAACACTGCCAATGCAGGATTTAGCCAAGGTAAACCTTGGATTGAGGTGGCAAACAATTACCCAAAAATCAATGTGAAGGCAGCGCTTGATGATCCCAATTCAATCTTTTATTGCTATCAAACCTTAATCAAATTACGCAAAACATATCCGATCTTTATTTTCGGTGACTATCAAGATCTAACGCCTGATGTTGCTAATTGTTGGTGTTATGTCAGACATTGGAATAATCAAACGTTACTTGTGATAGCCAATCTGACCGAAAATACGGTTAAATGGCAATTGCCTAAAGCATTAGAAAATAGTTCTTGGAAAAAATTGTTAAGTAATTACTCAAATCAAACAGTGCTCGAAGGTGAAATGGTATTACAGCCTTATGAAGCAACGTATTTGTTGCACGAAACGGATTAAAGGAAATATTGTTTTTTTAATAAAACGATTATAAAAGGGTAATCTATTTAAGATTACGTTTTTTTAAAATTGTTTGAAACTAACGACCGAAATCTAACTAAATAAAAAGCATTTTTACTAACATTATGGTGATAAAACTATGGTGTCCTTCCTTTAATTCATCACTAATCTTGATAACTTATCTATATAATTTAATTAAAAAAAGATTTAAAAAAGTTTGCAAATAACCCAAAAAAAGGTATTTTATAATCTGTTTTAGGTTATTTTTTAATATGAATTAATTTCGTAGCCTGAAAGCTGTGGGTAATCTTAGTAGTACGCCCACATGTGGTCTAGTTAAAAAATAAAATTAAATAATTAGTTATAATAATAGTCGATATAACATTGCTGTTCACATGAAGTATGAAAAGAGGAAATTATGAAGGAAGAATTAGCTACTTTCTTTACTCCATTTGGTAAAGGTGTAGATGATGGGATTAATGGCGGAATCAGCCATAATCGTTACACATTAAATATTGAAGAACTAGGCTCAGCGATATCGGTGTTAGATGTCACCACGCAAGAAGTGCTAAATCAACCGTGGCATTACCTTATCTCCTTTACCTGCAGCAACAAACAGATCTCCCTTGATTCAGTACTAAATAAAAAAGCCTCCTTTCGTTTTAATTCTGCGAATACTAATATTGCCTCAAAGGCATTAACTGCAGTGAATGTATTAAAATCCTTTGCTCCGTTGGACTCTTCATTAACCTCACTATTACCGTCAGACGATGCACGCATTGTGTACGGGGTCATTACCGAGTTTAGTCAGTTATCGGTCAATAAAGATGAAGCACATTATCAGGTGGTTCTCTCCTCATCACTGACAAGACTGGCACTTAGCCATAACAGCGCTATCTTTCAAAATCAAAATGTAGTGAGCGTGGTTGAGGAAGTGCTGCGAGGTCATGGTTTTACCGGTATTGATTACCGCTTAGAATTAAAAGACACCTATCCGGTCAGGGAGTTTATCACTCAATGGCAGGAGAGTGACCTTGCTTTTATCCAGCGGATTTTAGCCGATGTGGGTATCTGGTTCCGCTTTGAACCTCATCCGGAGCACAGCTGTGATGTGATGGTGCTGAGTGATTATGAACAAGGTTATCAGCAGGCAAAAGATATTGACTATAAACAACTGAGTGGCACTTTAGATGCGGGTGTGGACAGTGTTTGGGATATCAGCTTACACAGTCAAACGGTTGAAACTTCGGTTAAAGTTCAGGACTATAATTACCGTACAGCAGGTGAGGATTTACAAACTGACGTAAACAGCCAACCGACCAATATAACCACTTACGGCACAGATTACCGTTATGAAGAGCATTATAACGCACTAAATGATAACGGCAACGCGAGTGCTGATACCGATGCTGATAACAGAGCAGGCAGTGACCGCAATGCAGTCAATAGCAATAGTTTTGTTGAAGGAGAGCTTAATGGCAACAGCGGAAGACACAGTGATAACAGCATTGAGAGTGGCGAATGGTATGCCTGTATTCGCCATGAATATGCGATAAGCCGTCAGGTTATCGTCAGCGGTAAAAGTAACCGCGGTCAGTTATCACCGGGTCAGCATATTCATATTACTGGTAATCCGTTAGCTAATACACAGGACGGTTTTTTGATTTTAAGTGTGGAAGGTCGTGGTAACCGTACGGATGCTTATGAAGTGCAGTTTACCGCCATACCGTATCAGACATTAAAACCATACCGACCCAAACCAACAGACTGGCCACAAATCAGTGGCACCTTACCGGCAAGAATTACCAGTCCGGATAATGACACATACGGTTATATTGACACGATGGGACGATACCGGGTTAAGTTTAACTTTGACCTGAAAAGCTGGAAGAATGGTGAAGAGAGCTTATGGGTGAGACTGGCGAAACCTTATGCCGGTGACAGTTACGGTTTCCACTTTCCGTTAATTGACGGCACGGAAGTGGCGATTGCATTTACCAACGGTAACCCTGACCGTCCTTATATTGCTTATGCGATGCATGACAGCAACCACCCAGACCATGTGGCAACCGCCAACAAACACCGTAATGTGATACGCACACCAGCGAATAATAAATTACGGATGGATGATAAACGCGGTCAGGAGCATATTAAGCTATCGACGGAGTATGGTAAAACGCAACTGAACATTGGTCACTTAGTTAATCAAAACAAATCACAACGGGGTGAAGGGTTTGAGTTAAGGACAGATGAATGGGGCAGTATTGCTGCGGCTAAAGGCTTATTCCTCACCACCGCAACTGAGCCGAAAGCACAGGGTAAACAACTGGATATGCAAGGTGCAATTAGCCAGTTAGAAAATGCCTTATCAATTGCCAAAGCGCTGCAAAATGCCGCCAAAGAGTCTGAAGCACACGGCGCCGATACCGACAGTCAGGACCAGCTGAAAAGCTCACTGACACAATTATCACAAAGTGGCTTCTTAGCTTATGCCGATGAAGGTATCGCCTTAACCAGTCCGGAGAACATCCAGCTCTCAACCAGTAACAGCATCGCACTCACTAGTGAAAACCAGACCGATATCACGGCACTCAAAACTATTACCTTATCCGGTGGTGACTCACTGGGATTGTTTGCCCATAAATCGGGTATGAAACTGTTTGCCAATCAGAGTGACGTGGAAGTGCAAGCACAAAATGACAATCTGGTTATGGCAGCTAAACAAGACATTAACATTGACAGTGTTGACAGCGATACTCAGTTAACCGCATCAAAAAAGATAACCCTAATCTGCGGCGGCTCTTACATCAAAATCAGCGAAGAAGGTATTGAACTGGGAACATCCGGTAATGTTTATCTCAAATGCAACGCCATGCAAAAAATGGGACCTGCTTCACTATTTTTACCAACTACTGAATTACCGATAAGCCCTGTAATGCTTTTAGATGAACAAGAGTACCAGTTGAATTTACAAATCAGTGATATCCCCGGTAAAAATGGTATCAATTATGGGAGTTCAGAATGGAGAATCGTATCGGCAAAAAGTGCTGATGATGCGTTAATGACCGATGAAATTATTACTCAAGGTAAAACAACTCAGACAGGCGAAATAGAAATATCACCCGATGAATCGAAAGAGCTTATTAAGCGTTTCAACAAAAGTCCAGGATATTTATGGATTGTGAATAATAATATTGCCTACCAGTTGCAATTTTCGACATTAGATAAAACCGATGAAAATAAAAATATTAAAGCAGCACGAGCAATGGGTTATGGAAACGAAGTATTAAAGCAAAAAGATGAATTTTTAAGTGCGGTAGAAAATAATTCGCAAATTAAAAAGAATCAACTTATAAATTCAATAAAGAAATAATGGTATATAAATGGCGGAACATAATAAAACACATCTTTTACTTGATAAAGAAGGTGAAGAAAACTACACATCGACAGTAACAGAGGATATTTGGCTATATGATATTAATGAGCGTGGAATTAGAAATAATTTTGCCGAACCAACACATAAAAATAGTGTAAAAGCTTATGTGCAAGGTTATGACTATTTTCAGGATTTAATTGCTGATATTCGAAGTGCTGAAAAAGAAATTTATATCACAGGCTGGCAAGTTAACTGGGATGCGATGCTAACACCAAACTTACGTTTAGTTGATTTATTACTTGAAGTGGTGCAGAAAAATGCAGAATTAAAAATTTTTATTTTACCTTGGAAATCGCAGTCTGTCGCCGTCGATACCAATGATCAAGATACCAGAAACGTTTTAAGAAACTACATAAATGAATATATTGGGCGTGAAGTGATTTTTGTCCGATTGCATGATTCAAAAAATGACGAACCATACTGGAGTTATGCAACGCAAATGTTTTTCTCTCATCATCAAAAGTGTATCATCATTGATAGAAAAAAAGCATACGTAGGTGGAATAGACTTAGCTTATGGACGTTACTGCCATGGTTATAATCTCGATCCGAAAGCTGATAATAGACAAGTGTTAAATCGTTATAATCCTTGTGTGAGATTGATGGGGGATAATAAAAAAGAAATAAGCCTATCATTTAAGCCAAGAGATCATTCTACGATTAAACAAAATACATTTTGGCAATCACAAATATTTGATAAAAAGCATTTTGACGCAACCCAAACAACACTAGCGGATAATCAACCCATTATGCCATGGCAAGATGTTCACGTTAAAATTGAAGGTAAAGCAGTATTTGACTTAACTTTAAATTTTGTACTACGCTGGAATCAAGCTGACTCACCAAATAGTGAATACAAAAGAAATAATGTATCTGATTATTGCATACATAAATCACTTTCATTACCCACACAACAAGAATATGATGGAATAGTTGATAAAGGTAATATTAGTGTACAAATATTAAGAAGTGCGCCAGCATATATGCGTAATTGGGAAGCAATGTCAGCCATATTGAGTAAAGATGTAGACTTAAATAATGGTGTTGAAGGTCTAAATAAATTAGCACCGAATGTTCGTCTAAATACTAATACTACATCAAAACCACAATCTGATATTTATCAGGTGATGCAAAAATTAATTAACAAAGCCAAACGCTATATTTATCTGGAAAACCAATTTTTTATCTCTGATTATGGTCGTCCGTCCCACGCTTCTTTAAATGATGCACTATCAGAGGCAGCAAAAATAGAAACACCAATCAAACCTTGGATAACAAAATTTTTATCTATTACGGCTAATGATTTGCCTGAAAATAAAATTGTACAAGCATTAAGCGATAAAATTGCCAGTGTCATTTTTGCATTTAAACCCGAACCATTTCATGTCTATATAACTTTACCTGTACATCCGGAAGGGCTTTTAAATACGGGCTCTATTATGGCTACCATTCATCAAACCATGCAAACTATTGTATTTGGTAGTGATAGTCTGCTTAACCGTATTCGCAAACATCTATGGGTATATCAACAGCTGGTTAAAGATAAAGCACCACGAAAAAACTGGCAAAAATTGCGACCTACCTATTACGATAATATGGGTGAAGATTACAAAACAATAGAGTTAGAAGAGTGTGATAAATATGTTACCTTACTTAATTTGCGCAGTTGGATTCAGTTAGGGGATCGCACTCTCACTGAACAAATTTATGTACATAGCAAATTAACTATTGTTGATGACCTGTATGTATTAGTCGGCAGTGCCAATATTAATGACCGTAGCTTATTAGGCGGGCGAGATTCCGAACTTGCTGCATTAATTGTTGATAATGATTCACAAACCATTAATTGCCCCGAACGCGGCATACCTATACCAGTTAGAAAATTTGCTTATGAATTACGAACCAAAATTTGGCAAGGTTTATATGGCCAAGGTTTAGAAAAGGCGATTGAAGTCCCAGAACTTGCCAGTAGTGTTAACAAAATCCGCTCCCGAGCTAAAAGTAATACTGATATTTTTGAATCGGTTTTTCCATTTATACCAAGGAATTATTTAAGTTTAGAATATGTTGATGATACGAAAGATGAAAATGTATTTGCATCAATTTGGCCTGCATTAAATTATAATAAATTAAGAAAATTTGATAATGAAAAATTGGAAGAGTCAAAGTCTCTAGACGAAGAGATTGATAAATATAACGGGATATTCGGAGCCACGAATCAAGAGCCTATTGCAAATCAGGAAGAAGCATTAAAAAGAATGTATAACAAGGAATATTTCACAGAAAAATTATTAATGCCTTTTAATAAAATTTTTTGGCAAAATTATTCTATTAATGATGCTAATGTATTAAAAAACATTAGAGGTCATATCACATTAGTCCCCCTCCATTGGACAGAAGATGAAAATAACGCTATCACTTATCATATTCGGTTAGTAACTTAAGGATTCCCTATCATGAAAAAGATTTTTTTATTAGTCAGTCTTACTTTTTTTAGTTATGTAGGTCAAGCGGCCGAGATCAACTATAAAACCGAGTGTATTGGATCCTATACCTTAGATTTACCCGATAATCTTGAAGTGGCACTTTATCCGACAAATCAGTACTTTAAGCCAAAATCCCGTTTTCCTGTTTATTTTCAAGATGGTAAATGGGCTATTCTATCTACATTTAATTATAATCAAAATAATTTATCGATTACTGCTAAATGGAGTGATGAAGAGTTAAAAAATGCAAAACAACAAATAGCTTTAGAAAATCAGAATATTAAAACTAATAATTCTAATGATATGGTGAAATTGTTGAATGAAAACAATATGTTGGGGTTTTATGCAAAAAAAGGGGGGCGTGTAACTTTTTTTGAGAATAATACAATATATTCATTTTTTACAACTAATAGTCATCAAGGTGAAGATAAAAATCTTGAATTTTATAAACAAAACGCCGAAGCAATTATTAATGGTTTTTCTACCCGTGAACTGTTTGAAGTGCCGCATATCGCAGGAAAATGTATTCCCTTTGGCTTTGTCGCCGGTAATGATGCCTCCTTACCCCTTATTTTAACCGTCTCTTTTCGGTTAAAAGAACACCCTGATATCGTTATTTCATTTACCGAAAGTACAAGTTCTTTTACCAATCTTATGCGCTTTGATGCCAAAGACGAAATCAATCTATTTTGGAACAGTAATTACGATATAAGTAATCTCAATATTAAAAACATTAAATTACTAGGCTTTCCTATAAAGTATCGTGATATCAAAATGGACGGACGTAATGGCTTAGCGGGTTTTGTTGAAATACGTTATAAAGATAAATCACCGTCCGACTATGGTTATTACGGCGTAGTGTCTTACTATTCCCGAAACACGCCAAACAGCAAAACCAACCACCCATGGTTACAGCTATCTGTTATTGGCAAACAAAGTGAAGCAAAAGGAAAAATCCCCTTAACAGAAGATGAAATCTACCAAATGGCAAAAACCATTGAAGCATCAATAAAACGTAGAGCAACAGAACAATAATTAACAATCAACATAAGTAATTACATGGAATATAAGATAAATAAAAGGGGGAACAAATTAATAATTCTATCCTATGCCTTAATTTATTTACTATTATTGTATACAGTTAATTGTGAAAAAATTATTTAGGAGTGTTTACCGTTTGATCTATTTTTTCGATGAATAAACATTCATGCAATTTAAACTTAGAATGTTTGCTTTCTTACTTATTGTCTAACCAAATTTGCAGATAACGTTGGCGCCGCTTTACTTGGCAATAGTTAACCAACAATAAAAATCGTTTTTACTTCATTAACCACATAAAATAGCGCTGCCATTTGACTGCCGTATTAGTGCTAATGCCTAATTGTCGTTTAATGATTTTGCATGTTTCGCCTTACAGCAATAAATCAATAAATTGCCGAAGGTGTGTCAGAGTCTGATATGTTAGCGATTCTTGCCAGTAAATCACGGGACAATAGCCGAACGCCAATGCAATG